>CAVABL010000007.1:563-7713 GCA_963586735.1 Firmicutes bacterium TM09-10 | reverse complement strand
GCCAACATAATCGTTATAGTCGATTGCCGACACGAGCAGTTGAAGTTCGCCGTTTTCGTCGCCTTCGGGAGCGGGGATATAGTCGATTATAGTGTCGAAAAGCGGTTTAAGATCTTTGCCTGGCACGTTGTAGTCGCGCGTTGCGGTTGCCTGTTTTCCGCTGCAATACAAAATCGGGCTTTGGAGTTGCTCGTCGCTTGCGTCGAGATCGAGCAAAAGTTCGAGCACCTCGTCGCCGACTTCGGAAAGTCTGGCGTCGGGCTTGTCGATTTTGTTGACGACGATGATGATTTTAAGTCCCAAGGCAAGTGCTTTTTCAACGACGAAACGCGTTTGAGGCATAGGACCTTCCTGTGCGTCAACGAGCAAAACGACGCCGTTGACCATTTTCAACACGCGCTCGACTTCGCCCGAAAAATCGGCGTGTCCCGGTGTGTCGATAATATTGATTTTTGTGCCGTTGTAATGAATCGAGGTATTCTTTGCAAGGATAGTGATGCCTCTTTCTCTTTCGAGGTCGCCCGAGTCCATAACGCAAGTTGCAACTTGCTGATTTTCTCTGAAAGTACCCGACTGTTTGAGCATACCGTCCACGAGCGTCGTTTTGCCGTGGTCGACGTGTGCAATGATTGCGATGTTTCTCAAATCGTTTCTGACCATAATTGAGCCTTCTTTCCTACGTGTGTGATTTATACGCGCCCTTTTTTTGCGCTTTTTTGCGCTTTTTGTGCGTTAGATTCTGCCTTCTTTTATAAAACTTTGATATATTACCACACTTTTTATACGCTTGGCAAATCGTTGCGAGGGAAAAACGCAAAAATATTTCAATATTTTTTCGACGTTTTTGCATTATTTTGCGCACGCAATCCCCTCTCAAAACATTGCCAAGGCGCATATTTGTGCTATAATAAACGCAATCGGAGCAAAACACTTATGAAAAGTTTAACTCAACTCTACAAAATCGGGCGCGGCCCGTCGAGTTCTCACACGATGGGACCCGAACTTGCCGCAAAACTCTTTATGGCGCGCAACAAGAGCGCGTATTCCTTCAAAGTCATTCTTTACGGTTCTTTGGCAAAAACGGGCAAAGGACATGGCACGGACGTCGTGCTGAAAAAGACGTTCACAAAACCCGTCGACGTCGTTTTCGACTATGAAAACGAGCATCTACCCCACCCGAACACAATGGACTTGTTCGCAATCGACCTCAACGGAAAGATCACGGATTCTTGGCGCGTATTCAGTGTCGGCGGAGGCGCAATCGAGGTTGAGGGTGAAAGTTCGATAGATCCGCCCGACGTCTATCCTCATCACACTTTCGAACAAATCAGGGCTTACTGCGACGAGCAGGAAATCACCATTCCCGAGTACGTCGTGCGCTTTGAGGGGGAGCAAATTGTCGGTTATCTGCAAACCATTTGGGACACGATGAAAAACGCAATCAAACAGGGTTTGAAGGCAAGCGGCGTGCTTCCCGGCGGACTCAACACCGAGCGCAGAGCAAGGATTTTGTATCAGCAACGCCACATAGACGAAACTCCGCAAACAAAGGAGAATCGCCTCGTGTGCGCCTATGCATTTGCCGTGAGCGAACAAAACGCTTCGGGTGAAATTATCGCAACCGCCCCCACTTGCGGCGCGTGCGGCATCCTCCCCGCCGTCTTGAAATACGAGCAGGACGTGCACAAATATTCGGACGACGATGTGATAAACGCGCTCATGACGGCAGGCATAATCGGCAACATCGTCAAAACCAACGCCTCGATAAGCGGAGCGGAATGCGGTTGTCAGGCTGAATGCGGAACTGCATGTTCCATGGCTGCAGCGGCGCTTGCGCAACTGTTCGGCATGGATTTTGACCAAATCGAGTACTCCGCCGAAGTCGCAATGGAGCATCATCTCGGCCTTACTTGCGATCCCGTTGACGGACTCGTTCAAATCCCTTGCATAGAGCGAAACGCAGTCGCGGCAATGCGCGCGATAAACGCCGTGTCTCTTGCAAGTTTTCTCACCACCTCTCGTCAAATCTCTTTCGACGCCGTCGTCGAAACGATGTATCAGACGGGCAAGGACATCAACGTGCGCTATCGCGAAACCTCGGGAGGCGGACTTGCAAAGAGTTACAGTCACTCTCGTCTTCGTCGCACGAAACGTCGCAAAAAGAGATGAAACTTGTCAACACCCACTCACAAACAACAGAAAACCGCACATCTATTGCGGTTTTTTAATATATTTTTGCACGATGCCAAAAATAAAGTTGATTTTTGAATATAATGTGATATAATCATTGCACCAAGGCAGTTTTGATTGTCTGCTCGGGGGTGTTCTGGATTCGACATTCGGTTTGATGCGGGATAAGCACGTCGTAGGCTCGGCTACGTTAAAACGGAACGTTAAAATTAAACGCAAAAAACAATCAAAAGAGCTCCTCTATGGAGTTCGCTCTTGCTGCATAATTTAGTCGGCACGTCGACCTGAGGTTTTCTGTTTCCTCAGCAATCGGCGTCAGAAAAACAGACAACGCAATCCGATTTCTCGGTAAGATTGTTGTTATCACGAGATCATCGAAGCAAGGTTTGTAGGTGAACCGAAGCAAGAAAAATTTTAATCACCCACTAAACGTGTAGAAAGTGCCGAGGACGGTCGGGTGGACCGGGGTTCAAATCCCCGCACTTCCACCACAAAAAAGACAAGTTGAACCCCTGTTCGACTTGTTTTTTTATGTCTGTCAAGCGGGGATTTCTGTGATTTTTTTAAAAAATCACACCACGGCTCTGCCGTGTGAACCCCTTTCGGCTGCACGCGATTGACCTTCGGTAACAATATTGCAGATGGTTGTCGGACAAATTATTCGCACGACTCCCGTTTATATTACGTTCATCACAACCCACATGACTTATTTTTTTGTCGAATCACCCGTTTTATCTCGCGTTGAATTTTTGTCAAAACGGACAAAAAACAGCCGCTTTTGCGACTGTTTTGCACTTTGATTGATTTTTTACGCACTTCACTTGTTCATCACTTCGAGGCATTGCGCAAAGAATTTCGTTGCGGTTTCCATTGCGTCGATGCTGACGCGTTCGTTGATTGCATGAATACGTTTTTGGTCGTCGAGCGTCATCAAAAACGGCGTAAAGCGATAGATGTTGTCGCACACGTCGCCGTAGTAGCGGCTGTCGCTGTTTGCGATGAACATATACGGCGCGGTGACCATGGTCGGAAAGATTTGCTTGATTGCCACGTTCAAATCGCGCCACGGTTTTACGTCGATAGACGAAACGGCAGTTGCTTCCGTACCCTTGCCGTGTCTTTCCACCTTAACGTTTTTGCCGAGCAGTTTTTGCGTGTATTCGAGCACTTCGTCGCTTGTGACGCCGGTGATGATACGCGTGTTGATGTTTGCCGTGACTTTGGGCGGGATGACGTTTTCAGCGTCGCTTCCGTGGAGCATAGTCTGCGCAAACGTCGTCGAAATGAGCGAGTTTGTGAGCGGTATTTTTTTGAACACGAATTTGAGCAGCGGACTCAAAATATCCCTGTTGACAAGTATGAATCTCAGCGGAAACTTGACGTGCGGAGCAAGCAGCTTGAATGTTTGTTTGGTTGCGGGCGTCCACTTGCTCGGCATGGGGTGTTTGTCGAGTTTGACGAGTGCTTTTCCGAGGATTGCCGCCGCCGACGGTTTTGATGGATTAGACGCGTGTCCGCCCGATTTTTCGACGGTGAGCGTCATGTTCATGTTGCCCTTTTCGCAAGTTGCGATGAGTCCGAAGAGTTTATCTTCCCCAATCATTTTGCCATCGACAATCGTACCGCCCTCGTCAACGATATATTCCAGACGAATATTTTGCTTTTTGAACCAGTCGCAAATATACGCTGCGCCCTCTTCCGTCCAGGCTTCCTCGTCGTGTCCGAAGCAAAAATAGACGTCGCGTTCGGGTTGCCAGCCTTCGGATAGCAGTTTTTCCATTGCCTCGAGCAACGAAATCATAGTGCCCTTCATATCCTGCGTACCGCGTCCCCATATGAAACCGCCGTCGATAGTGCCGCCAAACGGCTCGTAGTCCCACCCTTCTTTCGGCGCGGGAACGACGTCCTGGTGCGCAAGGAATGCGCCCGGGAGCAACGACGAATCTTTGCCCTTGAAGCGATAAACGAGGCTGTAATTGTTCACAACCGTCTTTTGCGCCGTCTTGTGAATGAGCGGATATGTTTTCTCGAGCCAAGCGTGATAATCGTGAAAAGGCTTGTCAACGCCCTCGAATTCGCCTACCATCGACACCGTCGGAATCTGCACCGCCTCGGACAGATGTCGCGCGATAAGGTTTTTATCGAAATCTCTTGCCGTATACTCGCCGGCGTCAATCTCTTTGGGCTTGCACAAAAGCGTGCGGATAATCATTGTCGTAAGCAACATAATTGCCTCTCCTATGTACATCGAATGTGCTTATTATAATATCTATTGTTCAATATTGCAATATCAAACGATGCATTTATTTGTCTTTTCGGCAACCGCTCTCATTTGTTATTCATTTACATCTTCCAAAAAACTTACTTCCTCGGATTTTTGATGTTCGCTTGTGCTGCTGCTTTGGACGAGACGGACTTCGTCCGTGTCGCCACGCCTTGCGGCTTTTTCTGCCGCGCAAGCAAACTTCTTATACTTTACACAAAAAAGCGGTCGCCTTTCGGCAACCGCTCTCATTTGTTATTCATTTACATCTTCCAAAAAACTTACTTCCTCGGATTTTTGATGTTCGCTTGTGCTGCTGCTTTGGACGAGACGGACTTCGTCCGTGTCGCCACGCCTTGCGGCTTTTTCTGCCGCGCAAGCAAACTTCTTATACTTTACACAAAAAAGCGGTCGCCTTTCGGCAACCGCTCTCATTTGTTATTCATTTACATCTTCCAAAAAACTTACTTCCTCGGATTTTTGATGTTCGCTTGTGCTGCTGCAAGTCTTGCGATAGGCACTCTGAACGGTGAACAGGAAACGTAGTCCAAACCGATTTCGTGGCAGAATTCGATTGAGGACGGATCGCCGCCGTGTTCGCCGCAGATACCGCAATGCAAATGGCTGTTTGCGCCTTTGCCGAGGGTGACCGCCATCTTCATGAGCTTGCCGACGCCGACCGTGTCGAGACGAGCAAACGGATCCGACTCATAAATCTTTGCTTGATAGTAGCTGGGCAAGAACTTGCCTGCGTCGTCACGGCTGAAGCCGAACGTCATTTGAGTGAGGTCGTTCGTGCCGAAGCAGAAGAAGTCCGCCTCGGTTGCAATTTCGTCCGCTGTGAGTGCTGCTCTGGGGATTTCGATCATCGTGCCGACTTCATATTTGAGGTCAACGCCGCTTTCTTTGATGACTGCGTCGGCGGTTTCCACGACGGTCTTCTTGCAGAACTTCAATTCTTTGACTTCGCCGACGAGCGGGATCATGATTTCGGGCATAACGTTCCAATCCGGATGGCGTTTTTGAACGTTGATAGCTGCCTTGATGACCGCTTTGGTTTGCATAACGGCGATTTCGGGATAAGTGACGGCCAAACGGCAGCCTCTGTGACCCATCATCGGGTTGAACTCGTGCAAACTGTCGCAGAGCATCTTGATTTCGGACACCGATTTACCTTTCGCTTTTGCGAGGAGTTCGATATCTTTTTCCTCGGTGGGAACGAACTCGTGGAGCGGCGGATCCAAGAAACGAATCGTGACAGGCATACCTTTGAGAGCTTCCATAAGACCTTCAAAGTCTGCTTGTTGCATCGGCTCGATTGCGTCGAGAGCTTTGACGCGCTCTTCAACCGTTTCGGAGCAAATCATCTCGCGGAACTTGTCGATTCTGCCGGGGCCGAAGAACATGTGTTCTGTACGAACGAGGCCGATGCCTTGTGCGCCGAGGTCTGCGGCTCTTTGAGCGTCTTGAGGCGTATCCGCATTGGTGCGAACGTCAAGCGCTTTATATTTATCTGCGAGTTTCATGATTCTTCCGAAATAACCGCTGTTGGGATCTGCCGGAACGGTCTTGATGATCGTGTCGTAGATGTTGCCCGTCGAGCCGTCGAGGGAGAGCCCGTCGCCTTCGCGGAAGATCTTGCCTGCGAGTTCAAAATATTTTTCGTCTTCGTGCATCTTGATGTCGCCGCAACCGGAAACGCAGCAAGTTCCCATACCGCGAGCAACGACCGCCGCGTGAGAAGTTTGACCGCCGCGAACGGTGAGGATGCCTTGAGCATATTTCATACCCTCGATGTCTTCGGGAGAAGTTTCGAGTCTGACGAGAACGACTTTCTTGCCTGCCTTACCTTCTTTGACAGCGTCTTCGGCGGTGAACACGATAGTGCCTGCCGCAGCGCCCGGAGATGCCGCGATACCTTTGCCGACGACGTTTGCCTTATCTGCGTCTTTGAGAGCCTTCGCGTCAAATTGCGGATGGAGCAACATATCCAAAGTCTTTGCGTCGATTTGGAGGAGTGCTTCCTGCTCGGTGATCATACCCTCGTCGATGAGGTCGCAAGCGATGCGGATTGCGGCGGCAGCGGTACGTTTGCCGTTTCTCGTTTGGAGCATATAGAGTTTCTTTTGTTGGATCGTGAACTCCATATCCTGCATATCTCTGTAGTGGTTTTCCAAAATCTTGCAAACGTCTTGGAATTGAGCGTAGACTTCGGGGAGAACTTCTGCCATTTGCGAAATAGGCATCGGGGTGCGGACGCCTGCGACGACGTCTTCGCCTTGAGCATTCATGAGGAATTCGCCCATGAGACCGGGTTCGCCGGTTGCGGGGTTACGAGTGAACGCAACGCCGGTGCCGCAATCGTCGCCCATGTTGCCGAACGCCATCATTTGAACGTTGACTGCAGTGCCCCAACTGTACGGAATGTCGTGATCCATACGATAGATGTTTGCACGCGGGTTGTCCCAGCTGCGGAAGACCGCTTTGATTGCCTCGAAGAGTTGTTCCTTCGGATCCGACGGGAATGGTTTGCCGATCTTTGCCTGATATTCTGCTTTGAACTTACCTGCGAGTTCTTTGAGGTCGTCTGCGGTGAGTTCGACGTCGTACGTCACGCCTTTTTTCTCTTTGAGTTCGTCGATGAGAGCCTCAAAGTATTTCTTGCCGACTTCCATAACGACGTCCGAGAACATTTGA
>CAVABL010000007.1:0-553 GCA_963586735.1 Firmicutes bacterium TM09-10 | reverse complement strand
TCTGGGGTTGCCGGATTTCTTTGCCAAAACTTCCACAACGTCGTCGTTGAGACCGAGGTTGAGGATAGTGTCCATCATACCGGGCATGGACGCTCTTGCGCCCGAACGAACTGAAACGAGAAGCGGATTTTCCTTATCACCGAATTTCATGCCCGCTTTTTCTTCGAGCTTGGTGATGTTTTCCATGATTTCCGCTTTGATGTCGTCGTTGATTTGTCTGCCGTCCTCATAGTACTGAGTGCATGCTTCGGTCGTGATAGTGAAACCATAAGGAACAGGAAGACCGATATTGGTCATTTCTGCGAGGTTTGCGCCTTTGCCGCCGAGAAGTTCACGCATTTTTGCATTGCCTTCGGCAAACTGATAAACGTATTTTTTGCCCATTTAGAATTCCTCCTAAAAGATTTCTTTATATTCATTGAACATAATAACAAAAAGCGAATTTTTTTGCAAGGGAAAACGAGATATAATCGAACAAATAATCAAATAAACTTTTATATGCAAACATTCCCGACGACGTTCCCGACAAAAAACGCGCCTCAAAATTCCGCGA
>CAVABL010000006.1:0-20645 GCA_963586735.1 Firmicutes bacterium TM09-10 | reverse complement strand
ATTGACACATATTTGGCATTGACATATTAATGTTTCTTTAATATAATGTAGTCATCAATAAAAAATCCATGGAGGATACGATTATGAACAAAAAAGTTATGGCAATCGTTGCAGTCATCGCACTCGTTGCAATCCTCGGCGTCTGCCTCGTTGCTTGCAACGCAGAAAGCATCCAAAAGAAACTTGAAAAGAAAGACTATGTCGTTCACGTTGCTTCCGATACGGAATTGAAGGTTATGAACGTCGGTCTCACGGCTCTCGATTGCGAAGGCAAGATTGAATGGATGGTTTCAGGAACGAATGGCGACGATTACGTTTCGGTTACGAAGTTTGAAAAATCTGCCGATGCAAAGAAGTATCGTGACAAAAACAAAGACAATATCCCCGACGGATACAAAGTTTCTCTTGTTGGCACAGTGCTTTATGTTGGCACAGAGCAAGGCGTCAAAGATGCAAAATAATTGAATTGAACAACAAAAAAAGAAAGCACTCACACGAGTGCTTTTTTTATGGGCAATTTATGCCCGAGTCAAAAAGAGATTGCCTTCACAAGATTACAGGCTGAATTTGTTCGCCGTGCAACGCTTTTTGCACGGTGGGCAAAACGAGCGACGTGTCGGCAATGAGCGAGTGCGGTTTTCCGCTCGGGGCGTCTTGTTTGAACGGCACGAGATAGACGTTTTTCGTGTTCAAAAGCGCGCCTATATTCTTTGCGTTTGCGCCGAGTGCGTCGTTTGAGGACACCGACAGCACGACGGGTTTGTTCGTGCGCAGAGTTGCTTTGACCGCCATTGTCGTGGGCGTGTCAGTGATTCCGTGCGCGATTTTTGCAAGCGTATTGCCGGTGCAGGGCGCAACGAGCGTGAGTTCTATGCCCGATTTTGTCAACGCTTCCGCCTCGACAATCGTTTTCACGGGGATTTTGCCAGTTTTTTCGGTTAGTATTTTCTCAAAATCCGCTCGTTTGAAAAAGCGCGTGTCGAGTTCTGCCACGTTGTAACTGAACACGGGGACGATTTCGTAGCCTGCCAAAACGAGTTCGTCCACGACTTTGAGAAGATTTGAAAACGTGCAGAACGAGCCTGTCACGCAAAGTCCGATTTTTGTCATACTTTCACCTCCATGATGTAGTCAAACATTGCCTTTGCCGCGCTTACGGGGCAGGTTTTTGCAGGCAACGCAGGATAAACGTCCGCATCTATGCCGAGGTGTTTTGCATAGTCGAGGTTGATTGCCGCCCGCGATGCAAGGTCGATATACACGCAATCTTTTTGCATGCTCATCAGTTCCTTGTCGCTGACGATTGGGGAGGGAACGGTGTTAACGACGACGTCGTATTTTGCAAAATCGAAATTTCCGATTGGCAAAACGGCTTTTGCAAACGCATGAGCGGGGCGCACGGAAGACGTTGACACAAGGTCGAATGCGACGTCGAGTTTGCCGAGTATTTTTGCAAGCGCCGCCCCCGTGCGCCCGAATCCGAGGATAAGACAATAGCAATCGCCGATAGATTTTTTTGAGTGCTCGATTATGATTTCAAGCGCGCCCTCTGCGGTGAATCGCGAGTTTTGCGCCTGAAAACGCTCGCTGTCGTTGAAAAAACGGAGGGTTATATCACGACTGTTTGCGAGCATTTTTCCCTCTTCCGTCGCCCTTGCGCAAAACACTTGCGCGCCGTCCTCAACCGTCGTCAACGTCCTCGATTCGACGACTACGTTTGGCGCAAACACGTGCGTGGGCACTTTGAAAGTGATGCCTTTGAGCATCGTTTTGAGATAAAACATTCTCTCGTCGGTTTCGTGTACGATTGCAAAATTCCTGTTCATACGGTATGTTATGCAACCTTTTGAAAATGAGTTAATTCACCTTGAAAACATATGGGCGCATAGTATGCTTTGAGGTGAACATGGAAAGATATTTTTTGGGAAACAACAGCGGAAACGGCTTTGTAAATCTATACGAAAACGAACTCAAAAACAAGCAAAAAGTCATTCTTCTCAAGGGCGGAAGCGGCACGGGCAAGTCCTCGATTCTGAAAAAAATCGCACGCGAGGCAAAGGCAAGAGGACTCGATTATGAGTTGTGGTATTGCTCGGGTGACCCGCAAAGTCTTGACGGAGTGCTGCTCAAAGACGCGGACGTTGCGGTTGTGGACGCAACTGCGCCGCACGCAAGCGGAGCGGATATTCCAGTTGTCAAAGACGTCATTTTTGACCTTGCGACGAGCCTTGACAAGAGCAGATTGCAAGGTGCGCGGGAGGAGATTGAAAAACGCATGAAATGCAAAAAGCAACACTTTATGCGTGCGTATCAACACTTAAAGTCCGCTTTGTGTCATTTGAACAATCAATTTGAAATTGAAAAACAGGGCGTTGACGACAAGGCAATCCGCGCCTTTGCGGCAAGCGTCGCAGAGGGTTTGCGCGATGCGACGAAGAGGGGCAGACAACTTTTTTCACGCGCGATTTGTCCAAGCGGCGAGAGTGAATATTTTGACCACTTGCGCTCAAAAAAGGTGATTGTCGTCAAGGGGTGCGCCTATGCAAAGAAAGTCTTTTTTGACGAGATATGCAAATTGAAAGACGGCTTGACTGCGTTTTTGTCGCCGCTTGACGAAAATATTTGTGAGGGTGTGGTTTCCGGCGACGTTGCCTATGTCGAAAACGGCGGTCGCTTTTGCGCAAGCGACGTCATAGACCTTGCGATTTTCGGCGAAAACTTCAACCGTGACGACGCACTCGAGGAGGCAAACAATGTCGTGCTGCAAACGGCGTTTGCGGTTGAAAGACTCGACAAGGCGAGGGAGGCGCATATGTCAATCGAGGATATATTCGTCCCCGCAATGAATTTCGACAACAATCAAAAAATCCTCGATGAGATAAAGGAGCAAATATTTGATTGAACGTTTGTGTTCGAGAGGTTGCTGCGACTTGACTTTTTCAACTCGTTTTGCTATAAATAAAGCATGGACGAAAAAGATTTGAAAGTCAAAAACAAGGACGAAAAAAACGGCGTTCCGTTTTCAAGAGCGTATTGCCGTTTCTTTTTGGGGTTGTGCAGGTTCGTGCGCCCGTTTTTGCACGGCGTATGTCACAAGAGCAAGGCGTTCAAAAAACAGAAGAAAAACGGCGCGATGCTCGTCGTGTGCAATCATCTTTCCGCATACGATTTCATCCACTTTTCCTCGGCGATGTACGGCGCGCCGCTCAACTTCGTGGTTGCCGAAAACATGAAATATTCCATGCCGATTTTCGCAAAACTGCTCGATTCCTATCATGCGATAATGAAAAAGCAGTATTTTGCCGATTTTGCGTGCATAAAGAACATAAAAAAGTATTTGGACGCAGGCATCAGCGTGCTTATTTGCCCTGAGGGTAAAGTGTCGGCAAACGGCGTCACCGGTTCGATTGCGCCCTCGATTGCGAGGCTCGTGCAGTGGCTCGGTTATCCCGTCGGCGTGATAAAGATGCAGGGCGCAAGTCTTGCAAGACCGAAGTGGGCGTACAATCTGAGATTCGTGCGCAGAGGCAAGGTGCACACAAATTGCGACATGCTTTTCACCGCCGAAGAGGCAAAATCTTTGCCGAAGGACGAGATATGCGAAAGAGTTTGCGCCGCGTTGTATCAAAACGAGCACAAATGGCAGGTTGACAACGGCGTTTTGTTCAAGGGTTGGCGTTACGCCGAGGGACTTGACAGATTGCTTTATCGTTGCGCAAAGTGCGGCGGCGAGTTCGATATGATATCGCAAGGCAGTCATTTGAGGTGCAACCGTTGCGGCAACGACGTCGTTTACGGCTTTGACGGCAGGCTCGTCGCGCAAGGGGACGGCGTGTGTCCCGAGCGCATAGATTTGTGGTACGACGAAGAGAGGGCGGCGGTCGCAAAGGAAGTCGCAGACGGCGATTTTCATCTTTGCGAAACGGTCAATCTTTTCGTTGAAAACGAAAAAAACAACGGTTACAGATTCGTTGCAAACGGCACTCTTTCGCTTGACAAGGACAAACTTCGTTTCGACACCGATTGGGTTGTGAGACCTGTCGGGGTGAAGGCGAAGTATCTTGTCAACAACATGGTGCTCGACTTTGACGTTGCCGACGGCATCGAGCCCGTTGAGGAGGAATTCAGGCACTTGGAGTTTTCGATTTCGAGATGCGACACGGTTGCAAACATTCCGGGCACGGCGGTTGACATGTACGACGACAAGCACGTTTACAGGTTTATGTTCGACAAAAAACTTGCGTCCACGAAATACGCCCTCTTCATCGAAGAAGCCTACAAAACGAGCAAGCGTTGAGCCTTTTGAAAATTCATACGCCGCCACGTCTTGTGCGCCTCAAAAATTTTGTCGGAAACGCAAAACGTTTTGAAGCGTCGCAAACGGGCGGTTTTTTCGTGCGCCGACCTCAAAAAACAATTGATGTTGACAATTTTGATTTGATATTGTAGTATTATATTTGTATTCCCATGTTTGTGCGCGCGAGGGTGCGTACACGTGTGAGGTGGAAGTTATGAGAAAGAAAGTTTGTTTACTGTTGATTTTCGTTTTGCTCGTCGTGATTTCGGCGAGTCTGGTTGCTTGCAATCAGGCGCAAAATTCCGGCGATTTGCCCGACAAAATCGATCCCGACGACGTCATTGAAAACGACGAGTCAGGCCCATTGACGTCATATTTGAAATTTTCATTCCCAAACGGCGCAACGTCCATTTTCAAGAGCGACGTCGTCGGCAATTTCGACATTTCCCAAGTCGAGTATTGCGTCGTCTATCTCAACACGAAAACGCAAACCGTCACCGAGGGTATGCACGGCAATCTTTCCGATGACATGCTCGAAACGGATGCGGACAGAAAAAACGTGAAAAGAGCCGGTCATCATCAAATCAAGGCGCGCGCCGAGATAGGCAAGGACGACGACGGCAATCCCATATACGCAAGAGGCTCGTTTGCGCTCCACCTGCAAGACAGATGCACTCCGATCAAACGCATTTCGCTCACGTTCAATCTCGTGAGCACGGACACGGCAGGCGGAGCGTCGGTGCAAAGGACGGCGCTTGCGCAATTCGGCACGACGTCGTCGGACGGCAGAACGGTCACAGTCATGGTTGACAGCGGCGCGAAGATTGCGTCGTGGGACGAGTTTGTCAAAACTTTCACGATGACGATTGACGAGGAAGTCATAAACGGCAAAAAATATGACGCAAAAGTGCTTGAAAGCGTGAGCGTCAACGGCAAAACGTACAGCGCAACAACTTCTCAAAACTTCCCGCTTGAGCTTGACGATTCCCTCACGAACAAAACCATTGTCACGAGTTGGACGAACGACACCGTCACCGCAACGTTCAAACTCTGCATCCCGTCCGATGCAAAACTCGAAGACGGGAAGACTGCGCCGAGCGTGGACAAACAAGTCGTGCGCCGATCTTTCGGCAAGGCGATTGCTCCGTCCACCGACACTCTCAACGTTTACAGCGGCTATTATTTTGCCGGTTGGTATCTCGATTCGGGCAGCAAAGCGGGCGAATGGGATGAAGACGACACTTACTGGAATTTCTCAAAACCCGTCGGCACTGCCGACATTACGCTCGTGGCGCGTTGGACGAAACGAGTGTATTCCTACACGCTTTACACCATGGGCGGTGAATTCAAGAGCGACGTCACCAATGCAAAGACGGACGGCGGCATCGAAATCACGAGCGACGAAGTCGCAATGAACAACGGCTTTGAAGTGGTGAGCGCAACGTCCACTTTCGGCATCGAAAATCAACGAATCATGAGGGTTGAACTGAGCGGTTTCACCTACAATCACGATTTTTCAAAATACGTTGCAAAGATTGACGTCACGCCTCAAAAGAGCGTGTACGTGCGTTTCGACCAAATCAAAGATTTGCTCGTCAAGGGCAACGGCGGCTACGTCACGCTCGACGGCATTTACACCGATTATCAGTGCCAGACCGTCGATCCAATGACGATCGTTGACGGCAAGCACGAAAAAGGCTATGCAAAGTGGGTGTTCAACGAAACGGAAGACAAGACCGAGCGCCTTGCAAGGCTCAGTGCTTATTACACAGAAGTCGTGTTCAAGGACGGGCTTTCCGTCAAGTCGGACGGCACGCTCCGCATTGACGGAATCGCGGACGAATCCGTGAGCGAACTCCTCATTCCCGCCGAATTGACTTACGAGGGCACGACCTATCCCGTGAGCGAAATTGCGGCGCAATCGTGCATGAACCTCAAAGGGCTCGTCAAACTCGATTTGTCCGAGGCGGTCAACCTCAAAACGATAGGCGCGTCGGCGTTTGCATACGCACCTTATTTGAGAGAAATCGTCGCGCCCGCAGACGACAACATAATCTCGTCGGTTGGCAGCAATGTGTTTTTCGGCACTGAATTTGAAAACGAATATATCAACACGCACGGCGGCAAGCAATTCATCGTTATCGGCAAGATTTTGTATAAATTCGTCGGGCAACTCTCGGGCGAAAACGACGCCACGAGAGCGAGCGCAATCAAGTCTTTGGACTTGTCAAACGACGCTTATTACACGACGGACAACACGACGATTGCGGATCAAAGCGAACTTGACAAACTCAACGCGCAACTTTCTTCGGTGACGACGATTGCGGACGGCGCGTTTGCGTACGCGACATATCTTGAATCGATCACGCTCGGCAACAACGTCGAACGCATCGAAAACGGCGCGTTTTCGGATTTGCAGAACTTTGCAACCGTCACCGTGAACAAATCGTCAAAACTTTCCTACGTCGGCGAGAGCGCGTTTGACGACACCAAGATGCTCAAAACCACGGGCGGAAACTACAACAAATCGAGCGGCGCAATCGTCATCGGCAAGGTGTATTACAGATTCATCGACAAGGATGCGACGAGCGCGGCGATACCGAGCGGCATCGAGCATATCGCGCCATACGCCTTTGACGGATGCGTGTATCTTGCGACAATCAATTTCGCGCTCGTGACCTCGTCGGACAGAGCGGACATGATCAAATCAATCGGCAAACATGCGTTCACCAACACCAAGTGGATCAAGGACGCCGAGCAGAATCCCGGCGGATTCGTCGTGCTCAACGGCATACTTGCGGACTATTTCACCGAATCGTACGGCAAGGACGCGTCGCACGTGACAATTCCATCAAATGCAAAGACGATCGGCGAGGACGCATTCTATCAATACGCAAACACAGTGAAGACAATCGCGTTCGGCAAGACAGACTGTCGAGAGCGTCGACAACCACGCTTTCAGAGGCACGACCGCGGTTGAGAGTTTCATTTTCACGAGCGTGACGTTTGAAAACGGCAAACTCGTCGGCGCGCCGAACGTTGCAGAAAACGCCTTCCTCAAAGACGGTGTTATCGTCAACAACGCAAAATTCTATTTCGACCAAAAGGTGATTGACGGTCTTGCAAATCTCGACGAATCCAAGGCGGACGAAACGACTCTTGCATGGGCGCACCTGTACAAACTTTTCAAAACGCACTTCGTCGTTGAAAAAGTCGACGACGTCTTCATCAACACCGACGTCATCCCCACAAGGCTCATCAAGACGGACAGCGACATGAAACAATCGTTCATTGACAAATTCACGGATAGCGTTGCAAACGGACTCGTCGTGCTCAACAACACGGGCGTTGACGCCACGATTGCGCTCGACATTGACGAGAACGACGTTGAGTTCGTGCTTGTCGAAGAGGGCGATGAAAAGTACGGCGAACTCTATGAGCCGTGCTTGACGAAATACGTTGCCACTTTCAAATACAAAAATTCGACGGACGGTTGCGACATCAACTACGGCGACAAATATCTTTATGTCGTAACGGTTTACAACGCAATCAAGGACGCACCGACGTTCTATGACGGAACGGAATCCACGATTCACGCGATAGACATCTCCGCCGATACGAACACCTACAAAATCACGGGATTCGACAAGCAAAGCACAAGCGGCGGCGGATTGCCCGTTTATTACACCACGTTCAAAGAGGGCGAACACAAATTCGTCTACACCGATTTTGAGGGCACGGAGCACGCGCTTGACGTGACAAAAGTCGAAAACTTCAGCGTGAAGAGCAGAACGAGCGAGCAAACCGCAACGATAACCGTCGATTTTTACGGATTCGGCACCTACAAATTCAACTTCAAATACGTCGTTGAAGAGTCAAAGATTTACAGCATCGAACAGGACGGCGCAATCTCCGTCCCGCTCAACATGAGTTCCACCGACGCATATATGAAGATGAACGTCGCGCTCCTCGGCAGAGACGGAAGCAGAGTCGTCAGGACACTCGGCGCGAGAACGGGCTTGACGTCGGGATTCTCTTGCGAGGAAAAACCGGACACGTCCACCCTCGGCGTGAAAACGTTGACCGTCAAATATACGGCGGCGGACGATGTTGAAAACGGCGTGCAAAGTTGCGTCATCACTTACTCCGTCGTGCTCGAAGCGGACGCGAATTTGTTCGGATACGATTACGTCAGTCAGGCAAAAGAACCCTACAAAGTCAACGACGTCGAATACAGCGGCACGGCAAAGATAACCTCTTGCAGCGCAATCACCGCCGAAACCATAGTGTTGCCGACGACGTGGACGGACGAAAACGGCAATTTGTATCTCGTCACCGAAATCGCAACCGCGGCGTTTGCGGACTTCGCGAAACTCAAAGCGGTCTATCTCGGCGCAAACATCGAGAGAATCGGCGAGAGAGCCTTTGAGGGTTGCTCGGCACTCGAACACGTTTACACCGCGCAAAAGATTGACGCAAAGTTTGCAGAGCTCACGAAGGGCAACCTCAAAGCGGATGACGATTCGAAGACGGAAACGGACGATCAGATCATCTACAACGCAACCGTTGACAACTTCAACGGAATCACCGCAAACAACGGCGTCATCGCAATCAAGGCGCAATACGTCTTTAAGGGCGCGACCGACGCGGACAAGGACATAGTGTACAACGTCATCGCCGTTGACAAAATCTCCGTCGATTCGAGCGTAACCGTGTTCGTGCCCGACACCGTGACGAAGCCCGTTGAGATTGCAAACAGTCTCGTTTATTCCTCAAAGAGCGGCTTCATGTTCAAACTCGTGCAACACGTCAATTCAAAGGTCACCTACATCGGCGCAAGCGCGTTTGCAGGCACCGCAAAACTTGCCTCAATCGACTTGTCAAAGGCAACGGAACTCAAGTATATCGGCGCAAACGCGTTCGGAACGAACGACGGCGTTTCGTGCGGACTCGAATCAATCGATTTGAGTTGCAACACGCTCCTTGCCGAAATCAACGGCATGACTTTTGCCGAGTGCTCCAAACTCAGCTCCGTCGTGTTGCCGACATCGATTACGGCAATCGGTTCGCATGCGTTCTACAAATGCGCAAATCTCACTTCCGTCACGGGCGTGAGCACCGTCAAATCGCTTTACGACGACGCTTTCGAGGGTTGTTCGAGTCTTGTGACCAAACCGACGCAAGCGTAAGTTTTTGAAAAACGAAACGTACAAACAAAGACGACTGCACGCGCAGTCGTCTTCGTTTGCAATCGGAATTTTATTGTTGCTTTTCACTTCCGAAAATCAAAAATCTTCAAGTATTTTTCCAAGATTTTCGGCGTTTTTTGCCGTCATCTCGGTGAGGGGAAGCCTCAACTTTCCACGGCAATATCCCTTCAAAGCCATTGCCTTTTTCACGGGAATGGGATTCACCTCGCAAAAGAGCGCGGATATGAGGGGCAGCAGAGCGAGTTGCATTTTGCGCGCCTTGTCAAAGTCGCCATCGAGCGCGAATTTCGTCATCTCGCTCACGTATTTCGGGCATACGTTGCTTGCAACGCTTATCACCCCGACGCCGCCCATAGCCATCGTCGGCACGGTGAGGGCGTCGTCGCCGCTTATCACCATATCGGGACAAAGACGGATGCATTTTTGAATCTGCTCCATATTTCCGCTCGCTTCCTTGATTGCCACAACGTTTTGGTGCTTTCGAGCAATGCGCTCAAACGTTTCGGGGAGCATATTCACGCCTGTGCGTGACGGAACGTTGTAGCACACAATAGGAAGGCTTGTCGCCTCGGCAATTGCGCCGTAGTGTTCGACAAGCCCGTCTTGCGTACATTTGTTGTAGTACGGCGTGACGACAAGCAATCCGTCAACGCCGATATTTTGAGCGTCTTTGCACGCCTCGATTGCCTTTTTCGTGTCGTTTGAGCCGACGCCTGCAACGAGGGGAATTCTGCCGTTTGCCTGCTTTTTGCAAACGTTCAGAACGAGTTTCTTTTCATCGGGGGAGAGCGTAGACGGTTCGCCCGTCGTTCCGAGCGCGACGAGCGCGTTCACTCCGTTTGCGATTTGCATATCGACGATATTGCAAAGCGCGTCCACGTCCACTTTGTCATCTTCTGTGAAAGGTGTGATGAGCGCGGTGGCTGTGCCTTTGAAAATCAATATATTATGCCTCCATAGCGTTTTTTATGAGCAATTCGACGATTTGCACGGCGTTCGTTGCCGCGCCTTTTCTGATGTTGTCGGCAACGACCCAGAGGTTTGCGCCGCTTTCGACGCTGTCGTCGAGGCGGATTCTGCCAACGTAGACTTCGTCGTGATTTTCAGCGATGAGAGGCGTCGGATAGACGTTGTTTTTCACGTCGTCCATGACGATGATTCCCTCAAAGTTTTCAAGTGCTTTCACGATGTCGTCGCGAGTGCATTTTTTGCAGAACTCGACGTTTATCGACTCACTATGACCGTAGAACACCGGAACGCGCACTGTCGTTGCAGTCACGCGCAAGGATTGGTCGTGCAAAATTTTGCGTGTTTCCACAATCATTTTCCACTCTTCTTTGGTGTAGCCGTCTTCCAAAAACACGTCGATGTGCGGCAGCATATTGAACGCAATCGGTTGCGGAAATTTTTTCGGAGCAACGCCGTTTATGCCGTCTTTGAGGTCGTTGTAGCCCTGAACGCCGGCACCCGACACCGCCTGATACGTTGAATAGACGATTCTCTTGATGCCGAACTTGTCGTACAGCGGTTTGAGCGCGACAACCGCCTGAATCGTCGAGCAGTTGGGGTTTGCGATGATGCCGTGATTCCACTTCACGTCCTCGGGATTGACCTCGGGCACGACGAGAGGCACGTCGTCGTACATGCGCCATTGCGACGAGTTGTCAACGACGATTGCACCTGCCTCGACAAACTTCGGAGCAAACTCTTTCGACACGCCTGCGCCTGCCGAAAACAGAGCGAAATCCACTTTGCCTTTGAGGGCGGCGACGTTTTCCGGCGTGAGTTCGATCACCGTGTGCGGTTTCCCCATGAAGTCAATCTGTTTGCCCGCGCTTTTTGCGGATGCAAAGAGATAGTAATTTTCAACGGGAAGTTGTCTTTCGGACAGGACTTCGAGAAATTTGTTTCCGACCATACCGGTTGCGCCGACGACGGCGACGTTAAATTTTTTCATACTGCCTCCATAGCTACTTATGTAAAAAATTTAACACCGCACGGCAAAATTGTCAATAAATTGCCACTTCGCAGACGATATTTTTGCCTCTCTTGCGACAAAACGGCAGATTTTCCGCTCCTTAAACGCAGTATATGCGACTTTTCCCGTTTGCGTGCGCTTTTCAAGCAAAATATATTTTTGCGATTTATTTGATATTTGCGTTTATATAATGTATAATCAAAATTATCTATAGTATATAGGAGTGTATATGGCAAACAACAATCCTAATTCCGCATATTCGATTCCGCAAAAGCCCAAAAAACTTTTGTTCGGCAAACTTTTCACGGACGCATCCGTTCGCAAGGAACCCGAAGAACCTCAAAAAGTGCTCGTGGCAGGTCTTGCCGAGGCTCGTCCCGTCAAGGAATATCCAGATTCGTTCATGGCAAGGGCTGCGGCGGTTATGCGCGGCGAGTTTTCCACACTGTTCAAAGCGACGCTGTTCTTTTTGATTTTCACTGCGCCGTTCATCGTCATATTCGCATGGTTCTCGGGTTATTTTGAAAACCTCACAATCGGCGGCACTTACAACTTTATGGGCGACGTCGGCATAGGTTTCCCCGGCGGCGGCGACAGCATCGCAGAGAGCGTCGGCAGTTTGTATCGCAACGTCAGAATGCCGCTTATGGCAATGTACGGAGCGTGCTTCCTGTTCGGCTCGCTGGGGCTTTCGGGCTTGTTCTATTGCGCAAAACGCAGTTTCTATCAGGATTACTACAAAAACTGGGCAAAGACTTACTGGATGGGCTTTGCAAAATATTGGTGGAAGTTCCTTGTTGCAGGACTTATGATGGTCGTAGTTGCGTTGGGCATGGTTGAGTCGCTCATGTATCTTTTGGAGCAACAGGCACTCGGCACCGCAGGCGCGGGAGCGTATTGCGCCGTCGTTTTCAGTTTCGTGATAGGCGCGCCGCTTCTTTTGATACCCGTCGTTATGATGGGGCTTTTCACCACCTATGAACTCACGTTTGCGCAATGCTTCAAAAACGCAATCGTGCTCATTGCAAACAATCTGTTGAGCATCCCGGCGGTTGCGTTGATTTCCGCTCTTCCGCTCGGACTTTGCGCGGTCAACAACCTTTTGGGCATAATCGTTTACGTGGCAATGGCGCTCGTCGGCACGACGTTTATGGCGCTTTGCTGGATTGCGGTCACCTCGAGAGGTATGGTCAAGTGCCACAACAGAAAGGAAGACGAAACCAAGGCGCAAGCAGCCGAGCAACGCAAAGCCGCAAAACAGAATCCGTATGTCAACGGCAACACCGTCGGCGCACAAAAGAAAAAAGCAAAACAAACCGTTCCGTATCAGAATCCAAAGAAGAAAAAGAAAAAATAATGGCGCAAATCATAGGGTTTGACTTTTCAAAAGAGGATTACCTCAACCTTGCAGACAAGGCGTTTTCGGGCGGCGAAACCGAAA
Organism: Firmicutes bacterium TM09-10; assembly: GCA_963586735.1. GTDB lineage: Bacteria > Bacillota > Clostridia > Christensenellales > CAG-917 > CAG-475. Next base: position 7,719 of record CAVABL010000006.1, on the reverse strand, counting down.
AGAGTATAACTTATCTCAACAAGGCGCTCTCCATTGACGAACGCTTCAGCGAAGCGTCGATTGCGCTTGCCAACGTATATGCCGCGCTCGGTGCGTGGGAGCTTTCAAATGCGACTTTGTACAAGGCGCTCGCGACTCATCCGGGCGACGACGACAAAGATCGCATTTTTTATCAACTTGCGATGAATTTTCTCGACGTCAACCTTCCCGACGTTGCGGAGTATTATTTGCGTGACATTGCCGAAGCGTACGACTTGCAACTTCCCGAGGATATGGGCGAGCTTGCGAGCGACGAACAAAACGCAGGTTTGCACGTCGTCTATCCAAAGGGCGAGGATTACTATGAAATGCTCATCGGCAGGGCGTACGAACTCATCAGAGAGCGCAAATTCGACGAAGCGATTGAACTTATGGATGAAATCGACCCTCGCTCAAAGTCCAAAAGCGTTGCCAATCACGTGGTGCTCGTGTGCCTTATGATGAAAAACGACCTCGATTCCGTGATTGCAAACGCGCAGAAAATGCTTGCCGAGGACGGCGACAATCTTGCGGTGAAATGCACTCTCGCAACGGCGTATCTCATGGAAGAACAGACGGCAAAAGCCTATGCCGTGCTTGACGAAATTTTGGAGAAAGATTACGTGAACATGGACGAAATCCTTATGATTTTGCCAATTCTCGTCAACATGGAAATGCACGCCGAAGTCGTCAAGTACACGCGCAGAGTGCTTGAAAAACTCGACCTTCAACCAAACACGATGATATGGCTTTCGCAAGCGCTTTACAACCTCGGGCAAAAGGACGAGGCGCGCAAAGTCATGCTCAAAGTGCGCACGATTTTCGGTGAATTTTCGCCCGCGGACTATTTTTTGCAACTTTACAAGCAAAACCCCGACAAAGTGGCGTATTCGATGAATTTACCTTACGTTGAAAAAATCAGACGTTACAAATATCTCGATATATTTTTGAAGATGTCGCCAAGCGAGGTGCAGGAAGGTCTCGAAGACTCCTCCGAGGCGAGCGAATACATGCGCAAAATCATCGAATGGGCGTTTTCGGACGACAACGAAAATCTCAAACTTTTGCTCGTTGACAAATTTGCGCTTGTCGACTCGAAGTGGGTTGAGGAGTTTTTGCGCCGCCAACTCATATCGACGAATTTGTCTTTTGATTTGATGAGCAGAATGGTGTTTTGTCTTGTGCACGAAAACATGTTTCGATTCAGATTCGACGTCGTCGCGCAGGACAGATTCAAGAGCATCGACATGGTGTTTCCCAACGCCTATTACAAACTCAACGGCATGCTCCACGGCGCGATAAGTTATTGCATGAGCGACATCGTATACACCGATGAAGAGCCGAACGTTTACCTTGCCCGACTCACTCGCATCGTGAACTCGATTTTCACGCTTGACGACAAGGGCAAACTCAAATACGCAAAATCGAGATACGCAAAAATCGCGACGATGCGCAGCGTGCGCACGATCATAGGCGTGATTTTGTGCAAGGTGTACGAGGACGACGCCGACGATATGCGCGAGCAAACGATTGCGCGTTATGAACTCAACGAGAAAACTTTTGACAAATATTACAAGATTATTTTTGGAGAAGACGATGCAAGAGAATGAAAAAAACGTGACGCCCGACGTCAAAACGAAAGAGGAAATGCTCCAAAATTTAAACGTCCTTTTGGACGAGGATTTGCCATATCATCAAAAGCTCGAATCGTACGAATATCTTTTGGAAGATTGCGAGCCGATTCTCGAGGACATGATTGACAAAATCTACACCACCGAGGGCGAAACCGGCAAAATGCTCATGGAAATTCTTGCCGAATACAAGGGCAACAAGGCGATTTTTATGGGGCTCGTCAGTTATCTTTACAAGGGCGAGGACGTTGCGCTGTTTGCGCGTTTGATAGGCGCGTACGGCGACGAGCAGGGCATAGAAGTCCTCAAAACTTTCTGCGAAAATTACGAGCCGAACTACAACGAATATATGGAACTCCGCAACGCCGTTGAGGAGTTGGGTGGCGATTTCGATCTCAAACAAGACTTTTCCGACGATCCGTTTTATCGTTTCATCAAAGGACTTGACGAACCCGATGACGAAAGCCGAAAATCACCGTTTGAGGACTATTTCAAGCAAAATCAACCATCCGACGACGACTGTGACGATGATTGCGATTGCGACGATGATTGCGATTGCGACGATGACTGTCACTGCCATCATCATGAGTGAATGACGATATCAATTTCTTTTCGCACGCCCGACGGCGTGCGCTTTTTATATTTTTGGCCAAGTCCACAATCAATTTGAGCACTACGATTGCAAACAGAATCACGCCCAAAACGCTGTTTATCGGATAGAGCGTGTCAACGATATTGTCAAACCCGAAAAAGCTCAGAGGATAGGCAACCAAAAGACACCCGAACACGACGTAACACCTGTGCTCGTCGTCGCCGAGAGCGTGCAATTTGCGCGTGGACAAAAAGAACGTCGACGTCTTGTCGCTCACGATTTTCAGCGACGAAACGAGAGTCGTGAAGATTGCCGTCGCAATCAAAACCCCACACGCAACTTTGAGGTTGAGTTGCTTTGAAACAGCCAAAGTGGGCATTAAACTGCCGTTTATGTCCGACAAAACCACCGTTTGCAGCATAAACAACATTCCGAACAGAAACGCGCATATCATCGCGCAACTTGCAAAAATCTCTTTGTAGGTCAGATTTTCGCCCTCTTCGGATATGATAACTCCGCCAAGAAGCACGTCGAGTCCGCTGTACAAAATCGGCTTTGAAATTGAAAACGGCAGGGTATGCTCCGGGGTTGGCAGTTTGAAAAATATGAGGGATATGCAAAGCACGATGAGCGGCACGAGCACGCTGTTGAGCAGTCGGATTTTTTCGATGCCGAGTATGACGACGACTCCGCCGAGGATAGTCATCGCAAGTCCGAGCGCAAGCGGAATCCCGGTGAGCGATTGCATTATGAAATCGCCGCCCGCAAGCATAGAACAAAGCGACACGCTTGCGGCGTAAAATATTCCGACGTTCACGATTTTGCCTTTTGGCATGAGCCGCTTTTTGCCCGCAATCAAAAATATTGCGCAAATCATCGACATAAAAATCGACGAAATCGCCACGTTCAACGGTGACGATTTTTGAAAGAAAAGCGCGATTTCTCGTCCCGACGAAAAGCCTGCGCCGATTGCCGTCCCGACGTACAACGCCGCCGTTTTGAATGATTTTTTCACACCAAAACTTATTGCGCGGGCGGAAAAATTATGACAAAAAAACGCCGAAGCACAATCATTTTGCGCTCCGACGCTCCTTTGCGTATGAAAAATTATTTTTTTGCAACGCCGCTTGCGATTGCCGCTTCCATGACCGCCTTTGCAACGCATGGCACGACTCTTTTGTCAAACGGCTCGGGGATAATGTTCGTTTCGCTCGGATTTTCGACGAGGGATGCGAGTGCGTCGGATGCGGCGATTTTCATTGCCTCGTTTATATCGGTTGCTCTTGCGTCGAGCGCGCCCCTGAAAATACCGGGGAAGGCAAGCACGTTGTTGATTTGATTCGGCAAGTCGCTTCTTCCCGTTGCGACGATTCTCGCGCCTGCCTCGAGGGCGAGTTGCGGATCTATTTCGGGATTCGGATTTGCCATTGCAAACACGATCGGATCGTCGTTCATCGAGCGCACCATATCTTGCGACAACACGTCTTTCGCGCTCACGCCGATGAATGCGTCCGCGCCCTTAATCGCGTCTTTGAGCGTGCCTTTGACGTTTCTCGGATTCGTGCGTTTTGCAAGGTCGTTTTGCGCCTCGTTGAAGCGTTCGCTCTCGTCGATTATGCCGAGTTTGTCGCAAACGACGATGTCTTTCGCACCCGACGAAAGCAAAAAGTTTGCAATCGCAATGCCTGCGCTTCCTGCGCCGTTGACAACCAAACGAGCGGTTGACATATCCTTTTTGACAACTTTAAGTGCATTTTTGAGCGCGGCGGCAAGAACTATCGCCGTGCCGTGCTGGTCGTCGTGAAAGACGGGAACGTCGCAAAGTTTTTTGAGCCTTGCCTCGACTTCAAAGCATCTCGGGGCGGATATGTCTTCGAGATTTATTCCGCCGAAACTCACGCTGACGTTGTTTATCGTGGACACGATTTCGTCAACGTCCTGCGTTTTTAGGCATATGGGGATTGCGTCGATTCCCGCAAATTCGTGAAACAGCACGCACTTGCCTTCCATGACGGGCATGCCTGCTTCCGCACCTATATTGCCGAGCCCAAGCACCGCGCTTCCGTCCGTTATGACGGCGACGGTGTTCCAACGCCTCGTGAGTGAATACGACAAATTTTTGTCGTCTTTGATTGCAAGACACGGAGCGGCAACGCCGGGAGTGTAGGCAAGCGACAAGTCCTGTTTGTTTTCGACTTTCGCTCTTGAGACGACTTCGAGTTTGCCTTTCCACTCATAGTGCTTTTTCAAGGATTCTTCGGAATAGTTCATAAAAATCTCCGTCGATTTGATAGGACAAGTTTACATCAAATGCCTTGAATTTGCAAATCAATTAAGGTATAATCGAGCCATGAAAACATTAACTTACCGACAAATCGCAACCGAAGTCGAAAAACTCGTCACGGCGTGCAGCGAGATATCCCCGTTTTGCGTGCGCTTGCTTGAAACCGCTCTTGAAAAGGAGAGCAACCAAAACGCCAAAACCGCAATAAACATGTTGCTTGCAAACGCCGCACTGGCAAAGGAAAACGGTCTTGCCGTGTGTCAGGACACGGGCATGGCGGTGTTTTTCGTGCGTCTCGGGCAGGACGTACACATCGAGGGCGGACTGCTCACCGACGCAATAAACGAGGGCGTGCGCACAGGTTATGCGGAAAACGGTTATCGCGCGAGCGTGCTCGACCCTATCACGAGGCAGAACACAAAGGACAACACGCCGGCAATCGTGCATATCGAGTTGGTTTCGGGCGAAAATCTCGAAATAACGTTTTTGCCAAAGGGATTCGGCAGCGAAAACATGTCGAGACTTTTCATGCTCAAACCGTCGCAGGGCGTTGAGGGCGTGAAAGATTGCATAGTCCGAGCCGTGCGCGAGGCAGGCGCAAATCCGTGTCCGCCGATTATTGTCGGCGTCGGGATAGGCGGCACTGCAGAAAAGGCGATGAGCGTTGCAAAGGAACAACTTTTGAGAGAATCTCCCTCCGAGGACGAAACGCTTGCTCAAATCGAGCGAGAAGTGCTTGAAAGGATAAACGCGCTCGGCATAGGCGCGCAAGGTTTCGGAGGCGACACGACTGCGCTTGCGGTGTATGTCGGCAAATTTCCGACGCACATTGCGTCCTTGCCGGTTGCGGTCAACATTCAGTGCAACGCCATGCGCAAATCGAGCGTAACGCTGTGAGGTTTTTATGGAACACAAACTTGCAACCCCTCTTTACAAAACTCGGATTGCCGCGCTCAACGCGGGTGACGTCGTTATGCTGTCGGGCAAACTGCTCACGGGCAGGGACGCGGCGCACAAGCGTCTTTTCGACGCATTGAAAAACGGCGAAAAATTGCCTGTTGACCTCAAAGGACAGGCGATATATTATGTAGGTCCGTGCGAAAAGGACGGCAATGTCTTGTCGGCAGGGCCGACGACGTCGATGCGCATGGACGCATACGCACCGCTTTTATACGACGAGGGCGTTATCGCAACCATAGGCAAAGGCGACAGGGGCGAGGGCGTATACGAGGCGATAAAACGCAACGGAGGCGTATATCTTGCCGCAATCGGCGGTGCGGGCGCGCTTTACGCAAGCAAAATCAGAAGTTCGCGCGTGCTTGCTTTCGAGGATCTCGGCACGGAGGCGATACACGAGTTTGAAGTCGTCGATTTTCCGTGCGTCGTCGCAATCGACCGCAAGGGGCAAAGCGTATATTCAAATATATAAAAACGAGTTTTCGATTTTGCAAGATTGCAAGGCGGTTTTGTGCTTTGATTGCGCGCGTTTTTCTTTTTATGTTGCAAACTATACAAAGCGCGGATTGTGTTGATTATCTTGCGTTCATTTGCCGTTGACATATTTGGGCGGCGGTCATACAATAAAAGCGTAACAAATCTATTTCTTGGGTGGGTATATCCCAACCGGTGGTGATGCCGTCTTTGAACGGACAAGTCCAACAGCCCCAACAGCCGATGCGGTGAGATTCCGCAACCGCCTGTAAAGTCAGACTGGGAAGGAGTAGTGTGCGGACAATCGTCCGCGCGTCCTTCTCCGCACGAACGGAGATTTTTTTTATGAAAAAAAGCGGAAAATTCACAATCAAATTCATTGCTTACACGGGCATGATGACGGCAATCGTCTATGTTGCAACGCTCATAGGAGTGTCCACGCCGATTGCAAATTTCAACGTCGGCGACAGCGCAATATTGCTCACAGCCGCGCTTTTCAACCCTCTCACCGCAATGATAGCGGGCGGGCTCGGCGCATTCCTTGCCGACCTCACGACTTATCCCGTCACGATGCTTTACACTCTTGTCATCAAGGCGATAGAGGGCTTGCTTGCCGGGATTTTGTTTCAACTCATTTACAAGTGGTTTGACAAAAAAGACAATCCCGCAAAGCGCGACGTCGCCCTCAAAATCACTTTTTCGACGTTGACTTCGATTTTATGCACCATGCTCATGGCGGTCGGATATTACGTTTGCAAAGCGTTTATGTACGGCACGCCCGAATCGGCGTTGACGTCGCTTCCGAAAAACGTGTTGCAAGCGGTCGTTTCCACGCTGTTGGCGATGCTCGTTCTTTACGCCGCGCGCCTTGAAAAAATGCGCCCGAAAATGCAACTCGTCATTGACAAAAACCGCAAACGTGCCGAAGCCGAAGTCGGCGCAACCGACGACGTGACGAAAGACGAAACCGGCGCAACCGACGACGTGACGAAAGACGAAACCGGCGCAACCGACGACGTGACGAAAGACGAAACCGGCGCAACCGACGACGTGACGAAAGACGATGACGAATCCCAAAACGATTGACTTGGCAATCTTGAAACATCGTGCGTTGTTTTTCACTTGAAAGAGGATTTGTGCACGCATATAGCGGATGCGTTGCTCGTTTTAGCCCGCTCAAAAGCACTGACTTAAAATTACGGCGCAAAAAACATCGCGTTTCGGCATTTGTTTTTTGCATTTCAAGTGCTTGCTTTGATTGACAAGCGTTTGTCTTTAATCGATAATATACACAAACGGAAAGGGAAGTCGGACAGCGTATGTACAGAATTGCAAGAGTCGGATTGCATCATTTTGAAGAGCCGTGTTTGTCGGGTGATAGGGGCAGCGGAACAATCTTCTTTTCGGGTTGCAATCTGCGCTGTCTGTTCTGCCAAAACTACGAGATATCTCACGGCGGCAAAGGACTCGAAGTGAGCGAGGACGAACTTGTTTCGCTCATGCTTTATCTTCAGAACATAGGCGCGCACAACGTGAATCTCGTCACACCGTCAAATTACACGAATTTGCTCAAAGACGCACTTAAAAAGGCAAAATCGCAACTTGAAATCCCGATTGTGTGGAACAGCAGCGGTTATGAAACCGTGCAGAACCTCAAAAAACTCGAAGGTTTGGTTGACGTGTATTTGCCCGATTTCAAGTATAGCGACGACGCTTTGGCGTGGGAGTATTCGCATGCAAAAGGGTATAGAGAAGTCGCCCTC
>CAVABL010000005.1:0-21353 GCA_963586735.1 Firmicutes bacterium TM09-10 | reverse complement strand
TGACGCAAGTCGCAACGGTCTGATTTTGACAAAAACGCAAAAGTCGCTCGCTTTTGGCAAACTTTGCCGCCGCCCACAAAATAAACCATATCGATACGAATAAATTTGACAATATCGTGAAATAGGCAAGCCAGTTTGCGCCGCCGACAGTGTTGCCGATTTTGTTTTGCTCGACAAGTCGCGCCAAAATCGGACGGATGATTGCCTCGTAAGAACAACAAATGTGCAACACGAACAATACGTCTATGAGCGCAACGACGAGCAAGCAAACATAAAACCACTTGGATTCAAAAATCTTTCGTTTCATAACTTCCCCTCAACCGTAAATATGATAGCACATATAAAAAGCATATTAAAGACTTTTTGCGATTTCGTGCGTTTTTGACTAAAAGGGATGCAAAAAACGACGCCTGCAAAATTTGCAAGCGTCGTTTTTTCATTTCTTCAAAAGAATTGCCTCTTGCGTATTTTAATAGTTTGGACTTGCCGACAATCCATCAATGAGGGATTGCGGCTCTGTTCGTTTTCAAATCGTTCGGACTTGCGTGCAATCCGTCGCTCTTTGGGTTGTGTCTTTGTGCATTTTTAATCGCTCGGGCTCTCCGCTCGTCGTGCTTTGGCGGTTTTTGCTCAAAAGTTCGAGGGATGCTCGTCAAGCGCAAGCGTGCCGCCCGGGTTGAGTGTGCCGTTCGGGTCGAAATACGCTTTGAGTGCCTTGAACACTTTGAGTTGCTCGCTGCCGATTGCGCCCTCGAGATAGGGCGCAAAGAGTTTGCCTATGCCGTGATGATGCGAAAGCGCCGCGCCCGACTTCATGATTGCCTCCAAAATGGACGCATGATACTTTTTGAACGCGTCAAGGTCGGTCGTCTTGATGATGAAGATGAAATAAAGATTTGCGCCCTGCGGATAACTGTGCGAGATGTGGCACGTGCAAATTGCGTTTTTCCACGCTTTGACGACTTCTCTCACCTCGTCGTGCACCTTGGGCATGTTGTCCCAGTTGACAGCGCACTCGAGAGTGTCGATGATGATTCCGTAATCCTGAATGGTGTCGCGAAGATAGGGGTCGGAAAATCTGCCGTGCTCCCACGACGTCGTGACGTAACCGGTGAGATACAAGCCGTGATACTTTCTTGCAATCTTGCGAACGTTGCGGTAAACGTTTTTTTGAAGTCCGCTTTCACCGTCGCAAAAACCGAGAAGCAAACATCTGGAATGTTGCTTGTAACCCTTTGCCGCAAGAAGCGGTTCGAGAGGCGAGCCGATGATGCCGTACATGTGCGACATCATGTCCGTTTCCTCCGCATCCGAAAGTCTGAACGCCGACGGATGTCCGAATTCGCCCTGCATGACCTCGCGCATGACCGCCATGCCGTCCTCCCACGTCGGAAACATGAACGAGAATTTTTTGTGCTTCTTCGAGAGATTGAACACTTTGAGCGTGACTTCGGTGAGGATGCCGAAACAACCCTCGCTGCCCATCATAATCTGGTCGATGTCCGGGCCCGTTGCCTTGCGGGGTGCACCGTCCGTTTTTATGACGCCGACGGGCGTGACGTACTCTTGTTTGAGCACGATGTCGGCGGCGCATCCGTAATAGGTTGAATTTTGCCCCGAGCCTCTCGTCACAACCCAACCGCCTACGCACGAATACTCGAACGACTGCGGGAAATGTCCGCAAGTGTAACGTTTCGTCGTGCCGAAATTTTCGGGCGCGTGGTTGAGTACGTCCTCAAGTTGAGGTCCGCTGATGCCCGGTTGAACGGTGATCGTCTGATTCACCTCGTTGAAAGCAAGCACTTTGTTGAAGTTTTTGCTTATGTCAATCATTATGTTCGGACTGATCATCGGCTCCGTGCCGCGCGTGACGGACGATCCGCCTGCGTGCACGTAAATTTTGACGCCGTTGTTGTCGGCGTATCTAACAAGGTTTTCAATCTGAGTTTTGTCGGTGGGATAGACTACGATGTCGGGAACGTTTTCAACGATGCCCTTGCGCAATCTCATGATGTCTATCATGGTTTTTCCGTATGCAAGACTGACTCTCGCAAAGTCGTCCGTGGTGGCGTTTTCGGGTCCGACGATGACGGTGATTGCCTCGATTTGCTCCTTTGAGAGCGCACTCTCGACGTGTACGTCAACGAGTTGCTCGCCCGTGTCGACCATCTCTTTGAAGTCGTCGTCGCTCAAATCGAAGATGCTTTTGATGAGTTTGTAAAGTCCTTCTTTGGGCGCTTTGTACTTGTTGGGATCGCCCCACTTCATGATGGATCTAAAAGATCTCGGGTTTGGTGCGTCGGTGATCCACCGAGGTTCAAATTCTTTGTAAGGTTTTGACATATTTCCCTCCAAATCGCATTTTATCGACAAATTTCGACCGATAAAGTGCGGTTTTTGTATATTTTCGTTTTTTTGCGCTAATCATTCCGCGCTTTTGTAATCGCGCAAAATGTGTTTCAAATCGTCGTAAAGACGCTTGTTGTTGGGGTAGATTCGGCGGTAGATTCTGCCGTAAAGTTTTTCGTAAAGCGCGTGCTCTTTCATGTCGGGTTGAAACTCGCGCGATACGTGCACCATGTTTTTTGCCGCCTCTTCAAACGACTCGTAAACGCCAAGTCCCGTAAACGCAGTAATTGCCGCTCCGAGCGACGACGTTTCGTAAGTCTGCGCGCGCCTGACGGGGATGCCCATCACGTTTGACGTGATTTGACAAATTTCGTCGCTCTCGCTTCCGCCGCCCGACACCGAGATGAATCTGACTTTGATTTTCGTCTTGCGCTGAATCGCCAAAAGTCCGTCGTAAAGTCCGTAGGCTATGCCCTCGATGATTGCCCTGTAAATGTGTATCCTCGTGTGGCAGTCCGCAAAACCCAAAATCGCGCCTCTCGCCGTGGGGTGCTTGATGCCCGGCGTCCAATACGGCTGCAAAATGAGTCCCTCGCAACCCGCAGGCACGTCTTTGAGGTGCTTGTTCAAAAGTTCCTCGGCGGATATACCCAACTCCTTTGCCTCTTTGACTTCCTTGTGCGCAAATTCGTTTTTGAACCAAGATATCATCCAATATCCTCTGTATATCTCGATTTCGGGGTTGTACTTGCCCGGAAGCACTGCTGGATAGGTCGGAACGAACGGCTCGGTTTCAACGTACTTGTCCGTCGTCATCTGCACGGTTGCGGTCGTGCCAAGCGACAGCGACGCGCCCGTCGAATCCACGCATCCCGATCCGAGCGTTTCGCATCCTTTGTCCGATCCCGACGCTATGACGGGCGTGCCTTCCTTTATGCCGAGGTCGGCACTCGCCTCTTTGGTGACGTAACCCACTATCGTGCCCGGCTCGATAAGGTCGCACATGTCCTTCGCTTTAAGGTCGAAAATGGGCGCGGTGATTGCCTTTGGCGATTGCCACGTTTTTTGCTTGTAGTCAAACGGAATGTGCCCTATCTGATTTGCGACGGAATCTTTCATAACGCCCGTAAGACGATAAGTTATCCATCCCGAAAACATCAGAAACTTGTGCATCTTCGCCCATATTTCAGGCTCGTACTCGTGCACCCAGTTGCACGCCGACGCCTTGCACTGCGCCGCCGCCAAATCGTAAAGACCGAGCATGCGAAGCAAGGCTTTGAATCCTTTGCCGAATCGCGTTTTGTCGGCGTCTTTAACTTCCCTTTGGTCAAGCCACAATATGACGTCGCGAAGAGGTTTGCCGTCCTTGTCAACGACGACGGCGGTGTCGCGTATGGTGGTGACGGCTACGCCCTTGACGTCGTCCCATAAGTCGCCGCACTGCTCTTTCAAACCGTTGGTCGCCTCTTTGAGTTTGTCCCAATAAAACTCGGGCTTCTGCTCCGCCCACCCTATCTCCTTTGAAAAGTACGGCTCTTTGAAGTGGACTTTGACTTTGCCATAATCCTTGCCGTGCTTGTCGAAAAGCATGGCGCGCACGCTCTGCGTGCCGAAATCGATTGTAAGTACAAGCGGTTCTCTCATAATTTCCCCTTATGTCGTCGAGCGCGTGCGCTCGCGTGATTTCAAACGATGCTCGCCGTTGCGATGAGGTTCACGTCCGTGCCGCATACGCCCTCGATAACCATATCCCCTCGTTTGAGTTTTTTGTCGACTACTACGGCGTTGATTTGCACCATAAGTTCGCCGATTTTGTCCTTTGGAATTTCACCGTCCGTCCTCACGGGAAGCACGGGAAAATCCGAAAAAGTCGTTGCGACGGTGGAACACACCGAACGCATGGGACAAGTCGTTTCGCTGAGTGCAAACGCTTCCCCTCTCTTGCAAGCGTTGCCGCTTGCGACGCCGTTTTCAACGACGATTCTGCATCCGCGCGGACACACTATGCACACAAGTTCCATCATCTCTCCTCCACTCTGACTTCAATCTTGCTGTCCGCATCTATGCCGAACGAGGAAAAGTCCATCTCCAACCTCTGCATTTCGGGCGGGCGCAAAAATGCAAAATTCTTTTTGAAAACGTCCTTGCCGTCAACGCTCAAACAAAGCGTTGCCTTGTCCGTGTCCCGTGCGGCTCTGAAAAAGAATACGACTTTGTCGCAAGGTTTTTCAACGTCTATCCTGTGCGGCACGAAACTCAAAAGTCCCTGTCCTTTTTCAATGCGTACACACTTGCCCGACGGCTTGAAACCGACTGCGTTTGCGCCTGCGTCTTTTGCACATTCCGACACATAATCTACCAAATCGAACACGTTAAGTGCGTTTCCTGCCGAAAACACGCCGTCAATCGACGTCATGTAAGTCTGGTCGCAATCCGCGCCTTTCGTGAACGGGTTTATCTTCACGCCTATGGATTCGGCAAGTTCGTTTTCGGGAATGAGTCCGACGGAAAGTATGAGCGCGTCACAATCCACGCGCCTTTGCGTGCCGTCGATTACATTCATTTTGTCATCGACTTTTGCAACCTCGACGCCCTCCAATCTGTCCGCTCCGAACACCCTCGTCACCGTGTGCGAAAGATGAAGAGGTATGTCAAAATCGTGCAAGCATTGGTGCACGTTTCTCGTAAGTCCGCTCGGCGTGGGCTTGACTTCGTAAACGCCTTCAACCTTTGCGCCCTCGAGTGTGAGGCGTCTTGCCATAATGAGTCCTATGTCGCCGCTGCCTAAAATAACGCATTTTTTCGTGGGTAGTTTGCCCTGTAAATTGACGAAATTTTGCGCCGTGCCTGCCGTGAATACTCCCGACGGGCGAGTGCCTTGTATGAACACTTGTTTTGCCGTGCGCTCCCTGCACCCCGTGGCAAGCACGATTGCTTTCGTGAATAATTTGTCTATGCCGTCCTTTGAAACGGTGGTGATTTCAAACCCGTCGTCCTTTTTTTCTATCCTCGTGACGAACGTGAAAACGAATTTGTCGATGTCGAGCGCGTTGACGAAATCTATGTATCTTTCGCTGTACTCCGGCCCTGCAAGTTTTTCGCCGAAACGGATGAGTCCGAATCCGTCGTGCACGCACTGTTTCAAAATGCCGCCGAGGCGCGCTTCCCTTTCAACGATTGCTACTTTGCCGCCTTTAAGGCACGCGCTTTGCGCCGCCGATAGTCCCGCCGGCCCGCCGCCTATGACCACTACGTCGTAATTTTTCATGGTTTTTCCTCCCTACACGCGCCCTTTGTGTTACCGAAAACGACGACGCTCCCCTCGTCACCTTTCAAGACGTCCTCAACCGCTATGCCATCGTGCTCGGCAATGATTTTTGCAACGAGCGGCGAGCAGAATCCGCCCTGACATCTGCCCATGCCGGCACGCACTCTGCGCTTGACACCGTCAATCGTGGCAACTTTGAGCGGACTTTCGAGCGCGTCGATAATCTCACCCTTGCTCACTTCCTCGCAACGACATATTATCTCGCCGTACTCGCCGTTTTTTGCAATATACTTCGCCCTCTCCACGTCGGGTAAGTCCGCAAGCCTCGGCGTGTGCTTCAATACGGGGTTGAAATTCGGCTTTTCTTTCGCTTTCAAGTCCTCTTTTATCCAATTTGCGACGTCGACCGCAATCGCCGGCGCTGCCGTGATTCCGGGGGATTGTATCCCTGCCGCTTCGTAAACGTTTTTGGTGAATATGCCGCGCCTGACGACGAAATCTTCCTCGTACGTCGCCGCGCGCGTGCCCGAAAAATAGGTTATTATATCGCTCTTGTCGAGCATAGGCTGGGCAAGTTTTTGCTTTTTGACGATGTCGTTTATGTCCTGAATGTTCGTGGAATAATCCTCTCGGGACGGCACTTCGTGAGCGTCCGGTCCGACGAGAATGTTGCCGTCAACCGTGCGCATTACGCCGCCGCCCTTGGTGTGTCCGACTTCCTCTTTTCTGTCCGGTCGTGCCTCTTTGGGAAGAGGCGCGAAAAAACTCCTCGCATACGAGGAAAGCGCATAGTTCACCCTCTTTTTGTCGAGAATGACGTCCGTGCCCTTGCGAGCGTGTACGGTGAACGTCCTGTCCCCTGCCATATCGGCAATAACGTCGCTGAATACGCCGGCGCAGTTGACTACCGCGCGAGGGTAAACGTCGCCGCGGTTGGTGTGCACGCATACGACTTTGCCGCCCTCGACTTTCATGCCATCGACAATCGTGTTCAAAGAAACGCGCGCGCCGTTTTGAATTGCGTTGTCGCAAAACGCTATCGTCGCCTTGTAGGGCGAAATCATGCCCGCGCTTGCCATGTACATGCCGCCCTTTGCCCACGACGGCGGATTGGGTTCAAGTCGTTTGATTTCCTCTTTGGTGACGTGTCTCACGCCCTCTACGCCCAGTTGCTTTGCACGCAACAAAAAAAGCGGCGAGATAATCGCGTTCTCCCACGCCGTCGAAAAAATCCACATCTGCGCCCAACGCTTGAATGTCAAACCGAGGTCTTTTGCGAGGTCGGTGTACATTTTGTTGCCTGCAAGCACGTATTTGAGTTTGAGTTGACCTTTGTGAAGGTCGATGCCCGGGTGGATGCACCCGTCGTTGCGAGAGGACGCGCCGCACGCCACGTCGTTTGCCTTTTCCACGAGCAATACGTCAAGTTCGAGACGAGAAAGTTCCCTTGCAACAGCGCAACCCACTATGCCGCCGCCTATGACGAGCACGTCGGGTTTTTGCCCCGCGAGAGCGTCGTCTTCGAGTTTCGGTCGTCTGGGGGTTTCGCAAAAACCTTTGAGCGTGATGTCGTTGAGAACGCCGAGCGAATCCTTGCATACAGCCGCCTTGCCGCACCTGTATACGTCCGCCCAATTGTCAAGTTCTCCCGTCAACCTGACACAGCCGCGGAAGTCGTCGACCTTCACGTCGGGGGCGATTTTATTGACCGCCCTGCGTATCTTTGCCAAATTCATAATTTAATCCCTCTATGTCTATTTTCCCTATTTTCGTGCGCGGAAATTTGTCCACGCATTCAACGACGCGGGGCTTGTTCCAATGCGACATGCGCTTTGAAACGTGGTTGATCACCGCCTGCTTCTGCGCGTCGGTGAGTTGTCCCTCGACGAGCAATTTGATGAACGGCTTTCCGTTCACCCTGTACTCTATGCACGCGCACTCATCGACAAAATCGAGTTCGCTTGCGACTCGCTCGATTTCGCTCGGGAATACGTTGATGCCCGAAATTTTGATGAGTCGCTTTTTCCTGCCCATAAAGAACAGTCTGCCCGACTCGTCGCATCTGAAATAATCGCCCGTGCGCACCCACGTTTTGCCGTCAAGACTAATCAACGCCTTTTTCGTCGCCTCTTCGTCGCCTACGTAACCGCTCATCGCCTGCTCGGCACAAACGAGCAATTCGCCCACGTCGCCGCAAGGCACTTCGACAAGATTTTCGTCAACTATGCGCACTTTCACATCGTTGATGGGTTTGCCGACAGAACCGGCAACGAAATCGCCCTTCGATACGGCGCATACGCTTGCGGTTTCAGTGAGTCCGTAACCGGGGGACAACACGCCCTTGCCGCCGCTCTCCTTCATGCGTTTGTCGAATTTTGCGACGAGGTCCTCTCCCACGAGGTCGCCGCCGACGTAAACGTCCTCTATGCACGATATGTTCTCGCCCGAAAAATCATCGCGGGCAAGCAATTTTTGCACCATGCGAGGCACTGCTATCATCGTGGTTATGCGGTTTTTTGCAATGACCTTGACCGTCTTTTTGGCGTTGAATACGGGCAAAAGCACCGCGCGCATATTGGTGGATACGGACGCGTGCACGCCGACGCACAATCCGAATCCGTGAAACATCGGAAGCGCGGTGAGCATTGCGTTCCTCTCGGAAAACTTGTCGCCGAGATACTGCAAAAGATTGCCTGCCATGGCGTTTGCCGAGCGTGAAGATATGGCAACCGTCTTCGGCTCGCCCGTCGTGCCGCCCGACTGCATATAAAAAATCGTTTCCTCGCCGTCGCCGTGGAACGCCTCGAATTTTGCCTTGCGGGGAAGCCCGACGAAATCGTAAAGCCCGAAATGACATATTATGCGCCGTGCACCCTTTGAACGAGGAAAATAGGCGCACTGATTGACGTCGCTCAAAAACACCGCTTTGGGTTTGAGTTTTTTGAACGCGGCGGAAAATTCGTCCGCGGAAAGTTTGGGATGTATCATGGACGCAATCGCGCCGATTCGCGAACACGCATAGACCGCGATGACCGCCTGCAAAATGTTGGGAAGCGCAATCATGACGACGTCGCCCTTGCCTATGCCCAAACGCACAAGTCCTCCCGCCACTCTGTCGATTTGCTTGAAAAAGGTTGAAAAGTTCATTTTTTGCGAGCCGCGAACAACGGCAATCTCCTCGCCGCTCTTTGCACGATACTCGCGCATGAAATCGTATAAACTCCTGTGTGTGTCAACCATGTAATAAATTATACAATAGGAAACAATTGTAGTCAATAAAGGTTTTTCCTCAAAAGGCGCGTTTTTGAGGGATTTTTCGCGCGTTTCGCACTCTATCGAAAAAAGTTTATCGGTTTTTGTATAAACGATAGCGATTGAGGGCATAATCGTGGCAACCTGGAGGTAAAACAATGAGTAAATTTTCAGTTGCAATGAAGCGTTTTGGCGGATTTTGCAAACGCAACGCAGTCTATTTTCTTGTCATATTGTGCATAGCGTCGGTTGCCACCGTCATCGCCCTTGCCGTCACGCGCAACGCCGCAATTTCCGACACCGACGCGTCCGTGAACGACGTCGTCAACGACACGCCAACCGTAAAACCCGATACCGACACCGACAAAACCGGTAAATCCGACACCGTTGTGCCGACGCCTACCGTCGAAAAACAAAAATTCTACGCTCCCGCAAACGACGCAACAGTGAGCAAAAACTATTCGGACACCGCGCTCGTGTGGAGTTCTACCCTCAAACAGTACTCAACGCACCTCGCGCTCGACTTTACGTCGGAGGATAAAAACGTCTACGCATCCTGCGACGGAACGGTCAAGGAAACGGGATATAATACGCTGGACGGCTACTACGTGATTCTCGCACACGACGACGGCTACGTCACAAAATATCTGTCGCTCGAAACCGCAAGCACCCTCAAACAAGGCGCAACCGTCAAACAAGGACAACTGCTCGGCAAAATGTCCTCGTCGCAAGGCAGCGAAAGTCTTGACGGCGCGCACGTGCACTTTGAAGTCCTCAAAGACGGCGAAAATATAAATCCCCTCGAGATAATGGTTTCAAGCGAAAAATAAGCAAAAATTCGCCTAACAACAACGGCAACACGCAAAATTTGCGTGTTGCCGTTTGTCGTAATAAATGCGTTTGCCGTTCAATTGCGGGTTGCTACTTCACCAACGGGACGATGTCTTTCACTTTGTCAAGGACATAGTCGGGTTTGATTTTCGACGCGGGGAGCATGTCGGCGGTCGTTTCGCCCGATAGCACGAGTATCGATACGAATCCGCAATTTTTGCCGAATGCCACGTCGGTGTAAAGCCTGTCGCCTACCATTGCGATTTTCTTTGCCGGGAGATTGTATTTCATGGCAAGTCGCTCGCCTGCGGTGGTGTGCGGTTTGCCCATGATTATGTCGGGCGTGCGCCCAACCGTCAGCCTGATTGCCTCGATGAGCGCGCCTACGTCGGGCATCGGACACTCGGGCGCGGGACAGAAAAAGTCGGGGTGCGTGGAGATGTACGGAAGACCCTTGTTGACGAATTTGCAGAATCTGTAAAGTTTGTCGTAAGTCAGCGACGTGTCGAAACCTATCACGCATAAGTCGGGATTGTCCTCGTCAAGTTCGATGCCGTAAAGTTCAAACTCGCTTTTGAGCCTGTCGTTGCCGAGCAAAAAGACCTTCTTGCCGCGATAGTTGTCCAAAAGATACTCGCAAGTGACTTGTCCGCTCGTGTAAATCTCGTCGGCGTAAGTCCTCAAACCGAGATTGTTGAGCCGTGCGATGTAGTCGGTGTGCATGCGCGAGGAATTGTTGGTGAAAAAGCATATGCGCTTGCCCATCGCCCTCAACTCGTTGATGGCGGCAAAAGAACCGTCGATTTCGTCGTCGCCGATGTATACCGTGCCGTCAAGGTCGAACACGAACAATTCCACGTCTTTGATGTTTTTCATTTTTGTCCTCTGTGCCTTTCGTATGATTTATTCCGTTTGAGACGCTCTTGCGCCGTCATGCGACAAAACGCTCGAATACGCCGCTTGCAAACGCGTAACCGTCAAGCAAGTCGCTGCCCTCTGCCGCAACGCGTATGCACCAAAGCACCTCGCTTGCGCTTATTTCGCCTTTGAGCCAATATCCTGCGTCAAGATACAACCGCCGCCAAAATCGCTGCATGCCGTGAACGTCTATGCTTGCAAGTTTTTCAAGCAAATCCAACCTGTATTCTCCGAGGATATAACCAATTCTAAAATAATGGTTTGCGTCAAAAAAGTCAACGCATTTGCCCTCATTGACTCGCAAGACCAAAGACGAGAGCGCGTCGCGTGCGTCAAATGCGCACGAGGGCGGAGCGCAATCTATGGACGGAGAGGACAAAAACAAAGAGTAAAACGAGCAAAGCGTTGCGCTTGCCAAAAATCTGTATTCGCCCGAAAGTCTAGGTTTTCTGCCCTTTGACAAGGCAAGGGCGCGCATGACGTCCGCAACTCGTTCGGCACTGCTTCGCCCGCATTTTTTCAAGGATATTTCAAGCAAACAAAACGCAAGTTCGGATTGCGAATCAAACGCCGTCGGGCACGAAAAATCTTCCGTTTGTTTGCCTAAAATAAGGCGTTGAAAAGTGCGTTCGAACTCGCAAAGTTTTTGAGACAATACGATTCCGTAACCTGCCGCAATTTGCTCGTTTCGACACTTTAACAATATATTCTCATCGATAAACACTTGTTTCGGGCAATTGCGACAACATATGTCGTCGCTGCAAGGTGCGCATAAAAGCATAGACCACGAAACGCTCGTACGCACTGCGAGCGCCTTTGCTCTAACGGCGCAATCCTCTTGTCCGACGGCAAAAACGTAACGCACGTAATCGGGCGGTTGCTCGCTTTCATCACAATCCGACGACATCGCGAAAACGCGATACCCGCCGCTTTTCAACTCCTGCATCAAGGCGTTTGCGACACCTCGATATTCCTCCTCGAAAACCACGCAAAGCGCACCCTCCTCGAACACAAGACGCAACCTCGGCAAAATCTGCGATACGACGTCTTTGCCGATGTATACGTCCACACCCGGAAGGGAGCGCTTTTCAATTGAACTTTCCATATGTGCCTCCGTGAAGAATCTAACACGACGGCAGAATCGTTTTGCGACTGTTTGTGTCGACTTTCGTCTTTTTTTGCGCTATGTTGTCGTATTGCCTTGCGACAAAACGATTTTTGAGAAAATATTTTCTCCTTGCGCTAAATTATTTTTTGAGATAGGTTTTGCACTTCGTCGAAAACGCGGTGTCTTTGATATCAATTTGAGCGTTGGCGCAAAGTCCGTCGTTGTTGAACGCGCACTCGCTTGCAGAGCATTGCACCAAACTTTCAAGGTCTTTGTCAAAAACGTCGTCGCCTGCCTCTACGTCCGCAAAATTTTGCGCGAGAGGTCCGCCCTCGCGTTTGATGCGGCTCAAACATTTTGCGTTTTCGCCTATCGATATGACGCCCGCAAGGCAAACGCCTTTGATGTTGTGCTCGCAGTTTGACGTTGCACAGTTGATTTTTTCCATATTTGCCTCCTTTTATTTTCTCGATTTAGTATGTCCCTCTTTTGAGTTTTTACACATAAGGCGCAAGATTCCCTCATTCTTTTCGTTTTTATTGAAAAATCCGAATGTCTGTGTTAAAATAAATCCAATCAAAATTTCAAAGGAGACGAATATGAAAGTCATTCTTCTCAAAGACGTGAAAGGCACCGGCAAAAAAGGCGAAATCGTTGAGGTCAACGACGGCTACGCGCGCAATTTCCTCATCAAAAAAGGGCTTGCGCAAGAGGGTACGCAACAAAATATCTACGTTGCAGAACAACGCAAAAAAGCGTACGAGGCGAAAATCGCCGCCGAACGCCAAGAGGCAAGAGAACTTGCAAATAAACTCAAAACCATCACCGTCAACGTAAGCGCAAAGGGCGGCGAGAACAACGGCAAAATGTTTGGCTCGGTAACAAGCGAAATGATAAGCAACGCCCTCAAAGAGTTGGGATTCGATGTCGACAAAAAGAAAATCGAAATCGACGGAAGCATACGCGACTTCGGTGAGTTCGAGGTCACTTTGAGGCTCTACTCGGAAGTAACTCAAAAACTGAAAATCCACGTCGTAAGAGCATAAAATGGTCTACCCCGCCTCGCTCGATATAAAGGACTACGTGATTTTGCAAGACACCGACGACTATGCGTTTTCGCAAGACTCGGTGTTTTTGGCAAATACGGCAAAAATCAACTGCCGTGACAGCGTGCTCGATTTGGGGTGCGGTACGGGGATTTTGGCAACGCTCGCCCTCGTGAAAAAAAATGCGAAATGCGCCGTCGGAATCGAGATTCAACAAAACGTCGCTTCCCTCGCAGAGCAAAGCGCAAAACTCAACGGTATTGACGATAAGTTGAAAATCGTCGTCGGCGACGTAAAAGATATAAGGTCGCTCGTGAAAGCGGAAAGTTTTGACAAGGTGCTTTGCAATCCGCCCTATTTCCAAGGCGAGCAAAAAACGGCGAAAAATTTGAGCAGAATCGAGGGCGATGCAAATATATTCGATTTTGCGCACGCGGCAAGTTACGCTTTACGCTTTGGCGGCGACGCTTGGTTCGTGTCAAAAATCGACAAACTCTCTCCCCTCGTTTGCGCGCTTGTAAAGTTCAACCTCGAACCGAAAGAGATGACAATCGTCTATCCGAAATTTTCCGCCGGCGCGGATATAGTCATCGTCAAGGCGAGAAAAGGTGGAAAAGTCGGGCTTGAAACACACACGCTCGTCGTCTGCGACGAGGACGGAAACTACACGTCGGAATATAAGGAGATGTACAACTAATGGCAAAACTCTATATCGTCGGAACGCCAATCGGCAATATGTCGGATATAACTTTGCGCGCGCTCGATACGCTCAAAAACGTTGACGTCATCGCTTGCGAAGATACGCGCCATTCGCTCCCGCTGCTTGCAAAATACGACGTTCACGCAAAACTGGTTGCCTATCACAAATTCAACGAACAGGATTGCTCCGACAAACTTTTGGAGATGATAAAGAGCGGTCAAAACGTTGCGCTCATCACCGACGCCGGCATGCCATCAATCAGCGATCCCGGCGCGGAAGTGGTTGCAAAATGCCACGAACAAGGCATTGAAGTTGAAACCGTCCCCGGCCCGACCGCGCTTGCAACCGCCGTTGCGTTGAGCGGCATAAAAGCAAGCGGATTCACGTTTTTGGGGTTTTTGCCCGAAAAAGCGTCTGATAAAGTGTCGATTCTGTCAAAATGTGCAAATACGGGGCTTCCCATAATCATATATGTTGCGCCGCACGATTTGACAAAAACCGCAATGACGCTTTTTGATACGCTCGGCGACAGAACGGTCTACGTCGTGCGTGAACTCACCAAAATTCACGAGAGCGTGACGATGACGACGCTTGCAAATTTCGAGTGCGAAGAGCGAGGCGAGATCGTCATGATCGTCGATTCGGTCGCATCCGAAAATCCCCTCAATTCACTCTCCGTTGCAGAACATCTCAACCACTATCTCGATTTGGGCTTGGACAAAAAAGACGCCGTAAAGCAAGTTGCAAAAGACAGAGGTATCCCGAAAAACGAAGTCTATCAACAAGCAATAAATTTGTAATTGCTTTGACTTTGTTGGCAACTCGCGTTGAGTGATTTTGATAATAAGGCACGGATTGAATCACAATCCGTGCCTTTAATTTGAATTTGCGATGACTTAATTGAAATATCTGTTGAGCAAACCTTCAAACGCTTTGCCATGGCGTGCCTCGTCACGAGCCATTTCGTGCACGGTGTCGTGAATTGCATCAAGACCTTCCTCTTTTGCGCGTTTTGCAAGTTCAAACTTTCCGCTTGTTGCGCCGTTTTCTGCTTCTACACGCTTTTGAAGATTGACTTTTGTGGACGGACTGACAAGTTCACCGAGAAGTTCGCAGAATTTTGCGGCATGCTCTGCCTCTTCAAACGCAGCCTTTTCCCAGTAAAGACCGATTTCGGGATAACCCTCGCGATGCGCAGCTCTTGCCATTGCAAGATACATGCCCACTTCGGTGCATTCGCCCTCGAAGTTTGCTTTCAAACCGTCATAAATGTCTTGGGGAACACCTTGACCGACGCCGATGACGTGCTCGGCAGCCCACGTTTTTTCACTGCCGTCGTCTTTGATGAATTTGCTGCCGGGGCAGCCACATTGCGGACATTTTTCGGGTGCGGAATCGCCTTCATGAACGTATCCGCAGATTGGACATACATATTTTGCCATATAAATTTCTCCTTCAAAATTTTGTTTTTCGTTGTATTTTCGCAATTTTATTGCGGTTTTTCAATTGATTTTTGCCTGCATTCCTTGCAGATACCCTTGAAATAAAGTTGGCTTTCAAGCACGAGATTGCCACCGAAATCAACAACGCTATCGTCGATTTTGTCAAGATTGAAGAATACGTCCTCGACTTTTCCGCACACCGAACATTGAAAGTGTCCGTGCTCGCACGTGGTTTTGTCAAATCTCGACGGCGCGTCTTTGCACGCAACTTCCCTTATCTCGCCCTCGGACACCATGTCCTTGAGAACGCGATACACCGTGCCCAAACTCAAATTGGGCAATTCATTTTTTGCCTCGGCAAGCACCATGTCGGCGGTGGGATGATTGCACGCCTCTTTGACGATTTTTGCAACCACTTCTTTTTGTATCGTGTTTCTCTTTGTCATGATTTTATATATTTTGTTTATTATTGATAATGATTATTATTAGTTATAATATATAACAAAAATTTTTAATTGTCAATGATTTTTTTGAATTTTTCCGTTTTTCATAGGTGTGAATTGCGCAAGATATAAAAAAACGCCTGTCGGCGAATTTTGGAAAATGTCGTTTTGTAAATACAATCCGAAAACGCTTTGTTGTTAAGTCGCGCACGATTGCAACATTATTTGCCACTCAATCGAAAGAATCGTCGTTTTGGTCGTCATTGTCTTTTGAATCGTCGCTTTCGGGCGCGCCTGCGTCGTCGTCAACGTCGTTTTCGTCACGGAATTCGTCAAAAGGCGTTTGCCCAAGGTGGCGTGAATCCTCAAAATCTTCAGGATCGTCGTTGTCGTCGGGGTGGCTTTTCTTTGCGTGATGTCGTTCGTTTTTGCGCAACGCCTTGCCGACAAGCACCGCTATGCGCTTATAAATGACCTGCAATGCATAATCAAGCCCTACAAGCACGAGCGTGCCGAAAAGCGCAATCATCCAATATTGAATTTTGTCCGCAACGGATGAGTCAAGCACTATGTTGTGGCACACGAAATATAGGAGCGCAAGCGCACCGTTGATATAGACGATTTTGACGATGAGCTGAATCCACCACTTGATTTTGTCGCCGTGATTGAGCATAACGCCCGTGATGATTGCCATCGGCCCGAAATAAACGACATAGCCCATAACCGAAAATACATCGCCCGCAACCAAAAACGAAAGCCCCGCCGAAACAACGTACGCCAGTATCGACGAAACGTAATATCTCTGCGAAAGAGGAATCATCAACGCAACGGACGCCGCAACGAAAAATGCAATCGTGCTGAATTTCACCACGACGCCAAGCCAAACCATGAGCAAAGCCACCGCCGCACTGATGCCGGCAAGCGCAACTCTGTAAACAGCCTCTTGTCTTGAAATTTTGATACGATTGCGTTTCATATATTGTGTGGAATATCAAAATATTCCGCATTGTTCGCCAAATAGTGCATCTTGATTTAAAATGCGATATTTGGATGAAGAACAAGGAAACAATGCTTGAATGGCAGCCCTAATTTACTAATCGTAAATGAGTTGACAGGAAAGCGTTGTTGACGAAGTTGTTCGCCAAATAGCGCGTTTTAGTTTAAAATGCGATATTTGGATGCATGGCGAGGAAGAATGTCGATGAATCAAAACCCAATGTACATGAGCGTACATGGTTTTGAGGCAGCGGCGTTCTGACAAGGTCAGACACTCAATAGCACATATAGGTCTAAAATGCGATTATTTGGATGAAGAACAAGGAAACAATGCTTGAATGGCAGCCCTAATTTACTAATCGTAAATGAGTTGACAGGAAAGCGTTGTTGACGAAGTTGTTCGCCAAATAGCGCGTTTTAGTTTAAAATGCGATATTTGGATGCATGGCGAGGAAGAATGTCGATGAATCAAAACCCAATGTACATGAGCGTACATGGTTTTGAGGCAGCGGCGTTCTGACAAGGTCAGGCGCCAAATAGCGCATTTTAGCAGCAACGGATGAGGTCGCCCCCCATACACTCACAACAACAATCCGCACACCAAAGTGCTTGACATGCCGCGCAAACTCCGTCGGCAACGTCGGCGTCACGCTGGGTGTAGGTGCGGTTGGACGCTTTGTCGGACTTGCCGTAAACGCCTTTTGAACCTTGCTTGTCATAGGGACGAGAACCGTCGATTTTCTTTTTGAGATTGTCGAGGGCGCGGGTGTATTTGTCGTTTTGTGGATCCATTTCAATGGCAAGCTCGAGCTGTTTTTTGCTGTCGTTGAGCCAGTTCTTTTCATAGAAAACGATGGACTGATAATAGTGCCACTCTGCGCCGCGGCAAGAGATTTCGTCCAAAGCGCGTTGCGCGCCTTCGACGTCCTTGTTGCGAATTGCATTGCGTACGTTTTCAAAAACCGAATCGCCCTCACCCGAAACCGTTGCGGCTTCGTGAGAAAGCTCCATGGCTTGCTGATAAGCGTCGTCAAGTTGGGTGAGCATACGCGCCGCCTGCGCGCCACCGTCGCCCTCGTCGAAAACGTGCTCCTGATAATATGCTCGTTTTTGTTTGTACGCTTCGAGAATTTCGCTTTGAGAAGCGTTCTTGTCCAAGCCAAGAATCACAAACGGGTCATTCGGCATTTTTCGTCTCCTTTGAGCAGTCGCTCCACTTGCATTTTTATGCCAAGATATACGGTGTTGCTCAACACGCCCTCATACATTCGTATGTCCATGGCGTTGTATGAGCCGACCATCTTGTTGTAAGTCGAATTGAGCAAAAACGAGAGTTCATCTGCGTTTTTTGCAAGATAATCCTTTTTTTCGGCGCATTTGCCGTAATTCAACACGAGCGGATTGTAGTCGCCCGATTTGCTGTCTTTTTCAACGTCGTCGACGGCGTCGAGCAAATAAATGAGTCGCCCGAGGTTGTAGCAAAACGTGTCGACGTTGTCGTCGGTTTTTATGATGAGTTTCGTCATATCGCGCATCAGCGTTGCAAAAGCGTCGGCAACGGCGTCGATGCTCTCGCACTTTTCGCTTTCGAGTTTGCGTAAATCCGCAAAACTTTTTTGCATGATTTTGTCAATTTCGACAAGACGTTTTGCCGCCTGCCTCTTGCGTGGCGCAAGCAAACTTTTCACGACTGCGCGCGATTTTTTGCCGTCGCAAACGTCGTCTTCAACGTTGTAGTATACGAGCAACACGGCGACGTCGGCAATCTTTTTTGACAACTCGTCGGTCTTGACGACAACTTTTTTCTTGCCGTTGTAGGCGCAAAGTTTGCGCTCGAACTGCACCGGCGTGTTTGTGAGCGAATGTAAGAGCACGTTGTAAAAAGTCACGTCGTAGTTGGTGCAAAGCCTTGTGAACTCCGCTCCCGTTTCGCCCAAAGTTTTGCAAAGTCCGCAATAGAACGATTGGAATACGTTGAAATCCTTGATGTACATATTGAGTTTGTCGGGGATGACGTAACCAAACATTCTGCTGCCTCTTTGTCCTATAATATACTTTTCGTCTTAAATTATCCTTAAAATCACACGGTGACGAAACCGACTTTTCTGTACACCTTTGAAAGCGTCTTGTTTGCCATCCTGCTCGCCTGCTCCGCACCGTCACGCATGACTTGTTCAAGATAATCCTTGTGAGATACGAGATAGGCGTGCTTTTCTTGTATGGGGCGCAGATATTCAACCACCGCTTCGCCGACTTTTGTCTTGAAATCGGCATATGAGGAATTTGCGAACTCGCTCTCGACTTGCTCGACGGGCGTGTCGGTGATGACGGAATATATGGTGATGAGGTTGCTGATGCCGGGCTTGCTCTCGTCAAACACTATGCGATTGTCGCAGTCCGTGACCGCCCTTTTGAACTTGCGCATAACAGTGTCGGGATCGTCCAAAAGATGAATGACGCCGTTTGAATTGTCGTCCGTCTTGCCCATTTTCGTGGTGGGATCGAGAAGATTGAAAATCTTTGCGCCTTGCTTGGGAAATATGCCGTCGGGGATGACGAACGTCGGCGAATATTTTGAATTGAACCTTTGGGCAATGTCCCTTGCAAGCTCTAGATGTTGTTTCTGATCCTTGCCGATCGGCACGTAATCCGCCTGATAAAGCAATATGTCCGCCGCCATGAGCGTGGGATAAGTGAACAAACCGAGGTTGACGTTTTCGGGCGCTTTGAGGCTCTTTTCCTTGAATTGCGTCATGCGGCTCGCCTCGCCGAATTGAGTGTTGCAATCGAGCACCCATGCAAGTTCGGCGTGCTGATGCACCTGTGATTGAACGAAAAGCGTCGTCTTTTGAGGATCGAGCCCTATTGCGATGAACAACGCCATAAAATCGTAAGTGCGACGGCGAAGGTCGGCAGGCACATTGTCAACGGTGATTGCGTGCATATCGGCAATCGTGTAAATGCACTTGTAATCCTCTTGCAGTTTGACCATGTTTTTGAGCGCGCCGATGTAGTTGCCAAGTTGCAAATCGCCCGTCGGCTTCAATGCGCTGTAAACTATTTTTTGTTTTTGTTCTTCCATAACAGTCACTTTATCTATAAATTTCGTTTCGATAAACTTGCTTTTGTGTAAGTTCGTCTATTTTTGCGCTTTGCTTTGCGTTTTATTTTCTTATTTGCTTTGCGATGTCGAGCACCGTCTGTTTTGCCTGACTTGTACCGATGACGGCGGTGTGAATTTCTCTTGCGCCTTCAAGTTCCAAAATGGAATCGGGACATTCGAGCGCGGTGAGATTGTAAAGTTTGACTATCGCCTTGTAAGGATTTTTCTCTCTCGAGCCGAGCGCGCCGAGCACGTCCACCGGGAATTTGTAAGGATTTGCGGTGGATACGATGACGGTCGGGGTTTCGTCGTCCGTTTCGCAAGAATAATCGTTGTAAACGCTTGCCGCAACCGCCGTGTGCGTGTCCATGATGTAATCGTCAAGGTCGAAAAACGTTGCGATTGCGTTTTTGGTGTCCTCTTCGTCCGCCCAACCCGCAACGAATTTGTCAAAATCGATTTCGTCAAAACCGATGTCGAATCTTCCCGTCTTCTTCAAACTGTCGTAAACTTCCCTGACCTTTTTGTCGTCTCTGCCGAACATCTCGAAAATCAATCTTTCAAGGTTGCTCGATACGAGAATGTCCATTGACGGCGACATGGTTTTGTAAAAATCACGGTTGACGTCGTACTCGCCGTCGTTGAAAAAGTCGGTGAGAACGTTGTTTGCGTTTGACGCGACGATGAGTTTTTCAATCGGCAATCCCATGCGATAGGCGTAATAACCGGCAAGAACGTTGCCGAAATTGCCCGTCGGAACGGCAAAATTGATTTTGTCGCCGAGCGCAATCTCTCCGCTGTCCACAAGGTCGCAATATGCCGAAACGTAATAGGCAATCTGAGGGGCGAGCCTGCCCCAATTGATTGAATTTGCAGAAGACATCGCAATGCCCTCCGCCTTCAACGCGGCAACGGTTGCCTCGTCGTTGAAAATGCGCTTCACCGCGTTTTGAGCGTCGTCAAAATTGCCTCTGATGCCTACGACGTGAACGTTGTCGCCCTTTTGGGTGACCATTTGCATGCGCTGCATTTCGCTCACTCCGTTTGCTGGATAGAACACAAGAACGTGCGTGCCGCCCACGTTTTTGAAACCTTCGAGCGCCGCCTTGCCGGTGTCGCCGCTCGTTGCGGTGAGAACGAGCGTTTGCTCGTCTATGCCGAGCTTTTTCTTGCTTGCGGTGAGAAGATAGGGCAAAATCGTGAGCGCCATATCCTTGAACGCGCAAGTCGGACCATGCCAGAGTTCCAACATATAAAGTCCGTCCTCCACCTTGACAAGCGGACAAACTGCGTCGTCGTCAAAGCGATTGTAGGCTCTTTTTGCATAACCCAAAAGTTCCTCGAAAGAAAACTCGTCGAGATACAACGACAAAATTTTTGCCGCGCGCTCGGGATAATCGAGGGGAATGAGATTTTCTATGTCTGCAAGACTTAAAATCGGGAATGACGACGGAACGAAAAGTCCGCCGTCATCCGATATGCCTTTTACGATTGCCTCGCTTGCAGAAATTTGAATTTCGGAATTTCTGGTACAAGTGTATTTCATAGTTTGCTTTATGCGCGAATGAAGTCCGGGAAATTTTCCTCGTTTTCACTCACGGTGACCACGAATCTGGTGTCGGTGTTTTTTGCGATATCTCTGAGGTCGTCAAAAAAGTCTTTCATTTCAAACACGGTTTTGCCGAGCATTCTGTGTGCGCCGTCGATGTAAAGCGTTTCGATGTCGTGGTTGCCCGCAAGCAAACCCTTGATGAATCCGATGAGCGCTTCCTCGCTGACGGGAGCGTCGCCTCTTTTGAGTTGTTTGGCATTGACCATGCGGACTCTGTAATTGAGAGAATACATGTATCTGTCGGTGTCCGTCACGAAGACGATGTCGCCTTTTGCGGTTTCAACG
>CAVABL010000004.1:0-22236 GCA_963586735.1 Firmicutes bacterium TM09-10 | reverse complement strand
ATTTTATGCATACTTTCAAAAATTATCAACCTCAAACAGTCTGCCTCAAAGGCACTTCCACACCGCACAAAACTTCGCTCTTCATCCGCACAAAGCAAACAATTCCGTCTCAAAATCACAAAAAACGCTCGTATGCCGATTTGCGCTCGTTGCTGTTTTCTTCACATACGACACGCAACACTCAAAAACACATATCAGTCCGTTCGCAACCGAATTCGACAAAAAATATCACTTTGACACGCTGCAACGCCTCGGGAATTTTGTGATTTTCAAAGCCAAAACAGTCGGAATTTTGTGATAATTTAACCTAAAAGTGCAGGAATTTTGTGATTTTTTTGCTTAGAACATCATGAAAATGTGATTTTTCATATGATTTTTATCGGAATTTTGTGAGAAAACCTCTTGATATTGTCGGAATTTTGTGATTAAAAGTCTCATCATTTTAATATTGATGTTTTCGCAACATAAAAAACGGCGCAGAATTTGCGCCGCTTTTTATTTGTTTCGTTGCTATTACGCTTCCTTGATTGCGCCGACGGGGCAACCGTCCTCACATGCTCCGCAATCGATGCATTGCTCGGGGTCGACAACGTATTTGGTGTCGCCTTCTGCGATTGCTCCGACAGGGCAAGTATCTGCGCACGCACCGCATTGGATGCACTCATCGCTGATAACTCTTGGCATAATTCTATCTCCTTCAAAATATATTCGCTTTACGCTTGCAATTATAGTATCACACCGCTCGGGTTTTGACAAGTCATAAAATCCATTTTGGCAATATATTTTGCTCAAAGCGGATACAGTTCGAAGCGGCAGGATGCAAGTCGCACTCTTCTGACGACATACTTTTTGTTTTCGCGCGACAGGACGAGCCCGGGCTTGTAGGCGCAAGATTTGCAGTCGCAATCGAAAACGGTTTTATACGGACAATGAGCAAAAGTCATGAGCGGTATATCCTCGTCCGTTTTCACTCTTTCAATGCCCCCGTCCCCCTCGAAATTCTTATATTCGCACGACGGAACGTACGCCGATGCGCCGAGATTTTTTGCCATACGTTCGGCAAAGACGTTTGCTATGTTGTGTCCCTGCCCGGCGATGACGTTATAACCTTTTTTTGCAAAATAAAGTCCGAAAATATTTTCGCTTGCAAGGTTTGTGATTTTGCTCTCTTCGATTGCTTTTTCAAGGACGTCGACGTCTTTTCCACTTGCAAAAATCGGCAAATCCAAAACGACGTCTTTTTCATCGATATCAAGCAAATCAATGGTTTTTCTTATGTTTTTCGCAGTGTAAACGTCGGGTTTGAGCAAAAACTTCTCCCCTCGTTTAACGATGACGCTTTCGTTTTTCTCGCTTTTCACGACTCGGATTTGCCTTGACTCTTCCTCTTTAAGATTGTCGAAAACTCTCGCCGATTCGCTTGCTTTTCCCTCGCGGAACGCGACGTTTTTCGGAGCGTTGCTTTCAATGATTCTCGCGCTCAATTCGCCCAAAACCTCACGGCGCAACGCGTTGACGACCGACTTTGCGACAAACACTCCGTCCGTGTCGACTTTGCACGTTTCCACCTCGAAACCGCTGTCGGCGACCTTCGAGCAAGCCGTCGCAATGTCGTTTGCACTCATAGGAGCGTTCAACGCTTTTTCAAGATTCCGTTCAGTGCATTTTTCAACGCTTATACGCGCGTTGCGATTTTCGTAGGTTGCTTTTATTGAAAGCGGCAATCCGACTTTTGCCTTGACGTCAAGGCTTATAGGCACGAATCTTTGCACTCTCGACATTTCCTCGTCAAGTTTGGCGTCGAGAATAACGTTGACTTGCCAACCGACTTTGACTTTCGTTTTTGTGACGAAAAAATACACGCCGTTTACGCACGCTTTCGGTTCGCCTATTCCGAGACTTGCCTTCTCTTTTTCACCATCGAAAAATTTGAGCCCATCCCCCTTTGCGAGCGGATATTTCGTTGCCACCGCGATTTCAAAAAGCCCGTCCTTAAACTCTCTCACGCCTTTCACGACGCCGATTTTTATCCCCGTATGGTTGTTGAATCTCTTTTCAATCACTTTGGGCGTGCCGTCGTCGAGATATGCTCTTTCAAGATATTCCCCTCTCGAAAAAGCGATTTTGAGCATATTTTTCGTCTTTTCGTCAAGTTTGGGACAGTTTCCTTTTCCAACCTCGTCGATGGCCTTGCGATACGCTTGCACCGCGCATGCGACGTAGCCATTTCTTCTCAATCTACCCTCGATTTTGAACGAGCATACGCCCGCCTCGACGAGTTCCTTGATTGATGAATACAAGCACAAATCCCTTGCGCTCAAAAGATAGCCGTCACACGTTTTCCCTTCGACTTCCGCGCGGTAGGGCAAACGGCACATTTGCTTGCAAAGCCCCCTGTTTCCGCTTGCGCCCTGCTCTTTTGAAGACATATAGCAGTTGCCCGAAAACGCCACGCAAAGCGCTCCCTGCACAAAATATTCTATTTCGAGATTCGTGTTTTGCTTTATCTCTTTTATATCTTCGAGTTTCGTTTCTCTTGACAGCACGACTCTTGAAAATCCTGCCTCCTGCGCGATTTTTGCGCCGTAGAGATTGTGCACTCCCAGTTGCGTGCTTGCGTGCAACACGATGCCGTCAAAGCACTCGTTCAACACCTTGCACACACCCAAATCCTGCACCAAAAAAGCGTCGACTTTTGCGTCAACCGCCACTTTAACAAGCGAAATCAACTCATTAAACTCATCGTTTTGCAAAATCGTGTTAATAGTGACGTAAACTTTGACGCCGTAAAAATGCGCTCGCGAAACCACTTGCGCAATATTGTCGCAGTCAAAGTTTTGCGCTTTCATGCGCGCATTGAAGTTGTCAAGCCCAAGGTATACGGCGTCCGCTCCGCTTGCGATTGCGACGTCAAACGCCTCCATATCCCCGGCAGGTGCAAGCAATTCAGTCATGCGTTCAGTATAGCACACACCCCCGCCGCATGCAATCACCTCAAACAAATCGTTTGCGCAATTTGAAAATGGTGATATAATTTTTTTATGCTCGATTTTTTATGTCCGATATGCAAAACGCCGCTTGGCGAAAAAGACGGTGACGCCGCATGCAAAAACGGTCACCTTTTCGACCGCGCAAAAGAGGGATATTTTTATCTTTTGCCTCCGAAGGCAAACGCCCCGGGCGACAATGCCGATATGGTGAGAGCGCGCCGCGATTTTCTCGATTGCGGATTTTACGCGCCGCTTGCGGACGCGATTGCAAACGAAATAAACTCTCTTTTCAACCGCCCGATTTCCGTTGTGGACGCAGGATGCGGCACGGGATTTTATCTTGCGCACATCATCGAAAAACGACAAAATACAGGCGACGAATACGTTGCAATCGACATTTCAAAAAACGCGGTAAAAATTTGCGCCAAACGCAACAAATGCGCGCAATGCGCAGTCGCAAGCGTATTCGACATTCCCCTGCCCGACGATTTTGCAGACGTCGTCGTGTGCGTGTTTTCGCCGTTTGCAATGAACGAATACGCTCGGATTCTGAAAGACGACGGCGTGCTTTTGTTGGCATATCCTTGCGAAAATCACCTCATCGAACTCCGCAGCGCTCTGTACGAAAACGTGCGAGATGTCGCAACAGCACTGCCCAAAAGCACCCTCACGCTCGCGAGCAAACGAGAGATATCTTTTTCGTTCAAACTCGAATCGTCAAAGCAAATTGCCGACCTGCTCACAATGACGCCGTACGTCTACCGCGCCCCGAAGCAATCCGTCGAGGGCGTAAAAAGCAAGGAAAGCATGTCGCTTACCGCAGATTTTTGCCTCGTATCCCTCAAAAAAACAAGGCGTTGACAAACGCAACGCGTTTATATATAATACATTTTGTTATACAAAAAAACCTTGCCGAAAGGACGGAAATTATGGACGAGATCAAAACCGATGCAATCGAAAACACCGAACAGGAAATTCCGACGGTCGCGGAAGACGAAACTTCGGATGCAACTGCCGACAAAAAAACCGACGGCAAAAAGAAAATAAAACTCCCGAGTTGGCTTCAAAAACTCGTTGACAAAATCAAATCAAACGAAGACGTGCGCCAGATGGTTGTGTTCACGCTGTTCAGTTTCATCTGCGGCGGCTCACAATTTATCATAACGCTTGCGCTTCCCGCGCTTTTAAAACTTGCGCCCGCCGACAGCGTTTTGAACGCAAAATTCAACGGTTTTGACCTTGGCGCGCTCAAGGACGTTTTCGGATATCCAACGACATCCGACTTCATAGGCTTTTTGCTCGGCTCTATCGTAGGGCAAGTGCTCACGTTTGTGCTCAACCGCAAAAAGACGTTCAACTGCACCAACAACGTTGTCATTTCGGGCATCATGTACGTCATTTTGGCAGTCACGATCATCTTTATACAAACACTGCTCGGCAGTGCCATTATGACCGCATGCATGAGCGCAAAACCGGTTGCTCAAACGGAATTTTTGTATCAGATCTACAACCTCACCGGACAAGTAGTGTGCGGCATCACCGCTCTCGTCATGAGTTTCGTCGGCAACAAATTCCTCGTCATGCGCAACTGGGGCGAAAAGAAAAAGGCAAAAGCGGACGCTTGCCAAGATGAGCATTGCGCATGCTGTGACTCGTGCGAGCAAACCGAATACACGGATTCCGCTCTCGATCAAGCCGCCGCAGACGAAGAGTAAAATTTTTTCAACGCAAAACAAAGGGATACGCTCAGGAGCGTATCCCTTTGTTTTGCGCTATGCACGTATAATCATTCATATCGCTTTAAGTGCATATGCCTTCCCGTCGTGCAAGCGCCGATTGAACGGATATAAAAAACTGAGTGCACACAATGTATGCACTCAGCGAAGTTTGTGGTCGGAGTGGCGAGACTTGAACTCGCGGCCTTACGGTCCCGAACCGTACGCGCTACCAAACTGCGCTACACCCCGTTTGTTATCGGCAAAGCAATTTTCGACTGCCATTGCAATATACATCAAATCTCGTATTTTTGCAACAAAAACAAGTCAATTATCTCAAAAAATATGTTTTGTGGTATATTTTTTTCGCTCATCATCAAAAATCGATTGCAAATCGCCACGCGGTGATATATAATAACACACGCGATGGAGCTTGGTGTAGTGGTAGCACTTGGGCCTCTGACTCCCACTGTGTAGGTTCGATTCCTATAGCTCCTGCCAACGCAAACACCCTCACTTGTGAGGGTGTTTCATTTTTATTTGCCACGCCGCATGCTTGTATGCAGTGCGTGACAAATAAAAATGAAACGTTGCACGCAGTGTGTTTGCGTTGAGTACAACCGGAGCGACAACGGAAGTGCATCCTTAGATGCACATTACTATAGTTTATATCGTCCGCAAATATCCTTGCGTGCGGAATTTTTGCGTGGTATAATTTTCACATTGAAATTCGGAGGCAAATATGGATCTCAAAAAGTATTATCCTCAAATGATACAAACAATTCAAAATGCGGTGCGTTTCAACACGGTGCTTGCCGAGCCCGTTTTGGGCGGGCCGTTCGGACAAGGCAACAAAGACTGTCTTGAATACGTGCTTTCCGTTGCCAAGGAGTTGGGATTCCGCACTGTGAATCTCGACGGATATTGCGGATACGCCGAAGTTGGCGAAGGCGATGAACTTGTCGGCATAATCGGGCATCTCGACGTTGTTCCCGAGGGCGACGGTTGGAAATATCCCGCCTATTCTGGCGAGATTGCCGAGGACGCGATATGGGGCAGAGGCACGCTTGACGACAAAGGGCCTTCAATTATCTCGCTTTTTGCAATCAAGGCGCTTGCGGACGACGGTTTCAAATTCACAAAGCGCGTGCGCGTGATATTCGGTTGCAACGAGGAAACGGGTTCTCTTTGCATGGAGCATTATCTCAAAGTGGACGAGCCGATATCCTACGGCGTATCGCCCGACTCCGAATTTCCCGTTATCTTTGCCGAAAAGACGATAAACGGCATTGAAATCAAAGGTGAATCGACTGACTGCGGCGGCGCGAAACTCGTGAAACTTGACGGCGGCATCGTCATCAACGCAGTGCCCGACATATGCACGTTCACGATAGACTCAAACGGAGAAAAGCCCGACGACGTTGCAAAAAAGATTTGCGCTGCGCTTGCCAAAAATTCCATTGCAAACGAGCACGTCACAAACGGCAACGAGATTGAATTCACCGTACACGGCAAAGCGGCGCACGGTTCCGTTCCTCAACTTGGCGTGAACGCGATTTCATACGCAATCGACGCTTTAAGCGGAGTCGTCAAAAACGATTTCGTGCGCATCTACAACACCTACGTTTCAACCTGCGTACACGGCGAAAAACTCGGTTGCTTTGCCGAAGACGAGTATGGCAAAATTGCGGTAAACGTCGGTTTGTGCCACTATGAAGACGGCGAATTCTCAATCAAAATCAACTCTCGTCTTCCCTTCTCAATCGACACGAACACGATGTTTAACAACATAAAATCCACACTTAAAACCGAGGTTTGTGCAAAAGTCGTTCTTTTGAGCCAATCCGACGGTTTCAAAATCGATCCCGATTCCGACATGATTCAAGTGCTTTGCAAGGCATATCGTGACGTGACCGGCGACACCTCTTCAAAGCCGATATGCACCCCCGGCGGCACGTATGCGCGCGAGTTCAAAAACTGCGTTGCGTTCGGCCCGGAGATGAAAGGTTACGGCGAAATGATCATACACCAACCAAACGAGCGGTTGTCTCTCAAAGCAATGGAAGCCATCTTTGAAATCTACGTCAAAGCCTACGCCGACCTCGTTTCAAAAGTGAGTTTCAACAAATGACGATGTTCGATCCGCACGGATTCCTATGCGGTTTTACGTTTTAACGCAAAAAAATGCGGGATCAAAATTGCTCCCGCATTTTTGTGCCGTTTCGTTTTTTTGCGCATCAAAAATAAAATTTTTGTTCTTTCTTTTTGCTTTGAAGCGATGACAAGAGATTGTCGTAAAGGTTGCCAAGATAGTATTTCATATTCGGCGAAGCCTTGAGCGCGTCAACCGCTATATCGGGTGACAGCGCACTGTAAAAGTCGTATGCGATGCGGTATCTTTCCGAATAATTTTGCAATTTTTCGCCGCTATAGCCGTACTTGCTTTCATATTCTTGCTGTTCCTGCTCTTTGGCTTTTTTCTTTTCATCGGCGTCTTTTATATACTCTGCGATTTTCTTTTGCCTGTTTTCCTCAAACTCCTCGTTTTGTTTGCGCACCTCGTTGTTGTATTTTTCGTATTCCTCGACGGTTTTGTCTCTTTCTGCTTTGAGATTGCTTATAGACTCCTCGAGTTGAGCGGCGACTTTGAGATCCAGTTGTTCGAGCGCGTCGTCTTTTTCTCTTTCGAGGCTTGAGATTTCGCTTTCGATTTTGGCGAGAGAGCCGATATACGCCTTTTCCGCTTCGGTTGCGGACGATGCGTGTTGTTTGTCGAGTTCGTCGATACGATTCGTTGCGATACTGCTTCTTCCGAGGCCTCTTCTTATAGAGTCGTTGTTCACTTTTTCTTTCAGTTCGTCATACAATTTTTTCAAATTGGAATAACTGTCCGCCAAACTTTCTCTTGCGCTCGTTTTGTCCTCGTTGAGAGCGTCCACCGCCTGTTGATATTTATCCTTGATTTTGGTTTGTGCCGCAAACTTTTCGCTGTCCGCCGCACTTTGCGCGCGTTTTCGGATATCCTCGTCGCTCTCGGGCGTATATTCGATTTCTTTGACTGACGATTCCTTCGGAAAAATTTTGTCAAAGTCGATTTCCTCTTCCTTTGGCAGAGAGTCGTTGTATTGTTTTTCAAGTTCGGCAAGTTTTTTCGACACGTCCGCCTCTTTGACGAGCACGTCATTTATTTTTTGTTGTCTGTCTTCCTCGAGTTGCTTGTCGGTTTTGAACAAGTCTTTTATTTCATCCCACAATGATGTTGTCATAAGCACCTCCTATGCTGATTGATTTTCAAGTGCGCTCACCCTGTTTTCAAGGCTTTCAAGAGCGGATTTCAGAGTTGACGCCGTCTTTTCCAGAGCGGTGATTCGGATGTTCATTTCCTCAACGCTCGACACGATTTCGTTTATATTCACAATCCACCTCTCTCAACGTCCACGTCCGCATACATCGGCGCGACGTATGCGTTCCGGCTTGACGACGTGAGCTCGAATCTCACTCTCACTCCGCACTTTTCGATTGGCACGTACTGTTGCAAATCACTTCCGCTCACGTTGAACTCATACCTTTTCCCGTCAAGAACAACTGCGAGTTTAAGAGGATATTTCGACAAAATCGACACCCCTCTTATCGTTTTCGGCATAGGCGATCCAAGCGTGCTTTCGGGGCTTTGGTACACTTTTTCCGTCACCGTCGAAAACACTTTTCCGTCCTCGCTCATCATTCCGAGAACGTTTGAATTCCCGTCTGCGAGCGCGCAAACGACGTCCGCTCCGTTTGACGATTTTACGCTGCAAAAGTCCACGACGTTCACGCCCGAAAGCGTTGAAATGTCCTTCGTTTCGGTATCGAATCTCACGACGACGTTGTTGCCGTCGCCCGCTATATCGTCGGAGTGGCACGCAAGAAAATACTTGTTTTCGAGATATCCCGCACACACGCCCCTCTTGTCCGACGTCAATGGAAATTCCTTCCCGACTCTCACCGCGTCGTAGCCGTCAAATGCATAAACTCCGTCCTCGGCGCAAAACATAATTTTGTCGCCACACAGCACAATCGAATCCTTATATATGCGTCCGGTGTCGGTAAACACCTTTTTCATGATAAAATCGTTTTGGTCGCCGTATGCCGTGAGCCTATAGATTCCGTAGTCGCGAAACACGTACAGATAGTTGAGGAACGACACCACTTTGATTGCCGCGCCGAGATCGTCAACGAAGTTTATATACCCCGCCTCGCTTGACGACACTTTCCAGTTTGACGGATCGAAATCGTCCGAAAACCACACCTGATTCCCGATTCCGTTCACCGTGCCGAACACTCTTTCGTTGTGCACGGTGACAGAGGAAAATTTGGGTGCTTGCGAGCAGAACGTGACGCTGTCGCCGTTGATGATAAACAGTCCGTCGTCCGATGACGAAACGAGCAAAACGTCGTTGCTTTTATAGTTGTAGTTGACCGCTTCCATATCGCCGGTTATCAACAGATTTTCAAACTGCGACCAACTTGATTTTTGCTCAAACATCGACGTATACCACACCGTGCCGTCGTCGAGGGCGACCACCATTCTGTCGTCAGAGTATTTGCTTTGCTCGAGCATTTCCTATACTGAAAAACTTTGACGATTTTCTTGTTTGCGGCAAACGACGGATATTCGTGTCGTTGCTTGCTCGGAAAAGCGTAATAGCCCTTTGCCTTTTCCATTCCTATTTTTCCGTTTACGATTCCTTTTTCAAAGGCAAAATTTCGGCACGATTTTGCGAATTCGAGGCTTGTCACCGCCTCGTCCAGCGAGTTGACGACGCCCTCGAAGCCGATTCGGATTCTTTTTTTATAAGTGCGCACGTTCCTCACGCCTGCCACCTCCTCGCTTTTATGCGGATGTTTCTGCCTCTATATCGGAGGGTGCCGATTTTTGCTCTGAAGTCGGTGTCGAAACTGTTTGCGAGGTCGAACATCTTGTTTTGAAAGTAGTATTCGCCGAGCGCGCCGTCCGAGAGTGTGCCGACCGTAAGTCGCATATCGTTGATTTCGTCCTCGAACGCAAGCGGCGACGACGGCATATACGCATACGTCAATTCGCACTCCCCGATAGCATCGCACGTTATGCAATCCGTTTGGGAAGAAAACGCCCGTTTTTCTCCGTTTTGAATCACCTTGACGGGATAGAGGATTTTTTTTGACAGTTTCGACGCTTCGAGTTTGCCGTCCTCGAACTCGACGTTTTCCGTGAAGTACAGCGGCAGATATTCGCTCACGATTTCCCTATACGCTATATTGATTGCCGCAACCAACTTGTTTTTGAGTTCGGTCTGTTGAGTGTCGAGAGTTTGTTCGTTTGAAAAGTCGGTTTGTCCCATTTTGACGAGGCACTCGCCGACGATGTCTTTGATTTTCATATTATCCCTCCGCTGCGGCGAGGATTTTATCCCGCGATTTTGCTGCGTTTTCTATGTCCAATCGCGCGTTTTCCGCCTCGATTTCCGCAATGATTTTTTCGAGGTTTTCGAGTCTCGTCTTTCTTGCGTAGAGCAACGCTCTTGCGTCGAGACGCTCGAAGGGCAATGCCATTTGCATTGCCCCGTTTGCGTAGATTTCAAATCTGTTTTTTTTGCGATTGAAAAACAATTCGTATCTCTTGTCAATGCTTTTCAATCGTTTTGCGATGTCAAACAGATCATGAGTGATTTTGACTTTTTCCATATCACAGCCATTGTGCCACGAGCGTTATGTCGCTGTTGACAGGCGTTGAGAAGTTATATTCCGAATCGTTGAGATTCCAGCAATCGAACGCCTTGCCGCTGAGCGTCGGAGATGTGGGTTGCACCGCGTACGCACCGGGCGCGACCATTTGCGTAGGCACTGCCGTTCCGCCGTTTGAGTCGAATGTGACGTAGTAGTATTCGTCGCTGCTTCCCGTGAAGGTAAGTTTTGCCTGTCCCATAGGTCTTTCGCACAGCAAGTCGGCGTATTTGACGAGAGTTGCGCTATAGCACGCCTTGCCCGCAACCTGATGAAGCACCGTGCCGCCCTCGCCCTCGAGCCAACGCCAGTCGCAGAGTTGATGGAGTTTGAAGTCCTGACTGTTGAGCAAATACATATCGTTGTCGCCGACGAATCTGTCCGCAACGAAGGGAATGCCCGAGTAGGACAACGCCTTATAACCGCCGTCGAGGGTGAGATAATCGACGTTCGTGCGGTTCTTGCAAAGCGCGTCGACGTATTGTTTTCTCATCTTGTACGATGCGACGATGAAGTCGATTGCGCCGCCCGACGTTTCCTCGACAGCGTCGATAGCGTCCTGAATCGCGCCTATGCTGACCGCTTTGCCGATTGTTTTCGTATACGGTTGAAGAAAGGAATAATCGCTTCTCTTGAGGCCGTAGATATATTCACTATCCCCGAAAATAGCCTCGAGACCGGTGATTTCGTTGCCCTTTGAGCCTTGCAC
Source organism: Firmicutes bacterium TM09-10 (assembly GCA_963586735.1). GTDB lineage: Bacteria > Bacillota > Clostridia > Christensenellales > CAG-917 > CAG-475. The sequence continues at coordinate 11,080 of CAVABL010000004.1, read as the reverse complement.
GTAGACCTTATATCCCGCGCCGAGAACGGTTGCCGCGGACTGTGACAAAACGACGATTTTGTTGACTCTGTCGATAGACACGATTCTGCTCCCCGAAACGTTTGCGTCCTTGACGCCCGATGAGGAATACACGTCGATAGTCATACCCTCGATGAGTCCTTTGATGTTGTCCACTTTGATTTTGTTTTTGTCGGAGCCGGTGTTTGCAACGGTAGTTGCGATGACGCCGCTGCCGTCGCCGTAGAGCATACGGCCGAAGTTGAATTTGCTTGCTTTGAGCAAGCCGTCCATTTCGGCGTTGAGCAAATTGACGAATGCGCCCGCGTTGTTTTGAGATGCGCGGATAGCCTTGTCCGAAAGTTCGATTTTGCCGAAAAGGTTTTTGAGCGTGAGTGTAAATTGCGCATAATTGTTTCCGCCGCTTTGGGGGAGATTATCGTTTTCCTCACCGCTTCCGATGCCGCCGTTGATGCCGTACGGAGCGAGTTTTTTGACCTCTTTGCCCCACACGTCCGCAGACGTTTGACCGATCTTTGCAAGGAGCGGATTCACGCCGACGTTGAGTTGATCGGCGAGCACGCCAAGATAAAACGTTTTCAAAGCCTTATCGGCAGTTGAGATTGTGACCATAATTTTTCATTCTCCTGTTATTTATTATTTTTCAAAAACAACCTTCCCGCCTCTTCGATGCTTTTGATTTTTCTCGAGGGCGCGACGCATTGCATGCCGTTTGACGGCATCGTTCTGGGAGGTTGCCCGTCTCTTATCGATTTGAGATACTCTCCGATAACGGCGTCTTTCACCTTGCTCGACGAAAGCACGTAGTCGTTCAAAAATTGTCCGTCTTGCATGAGTTGTTCGGGCGTTTTAAACTTGTCGATAAGCACCTGAATCAAAGCGACGCTCAAACAATTTTTGTCGTTTTTGAGGTCGGGTTGTTCGAGGATTTTGACCGCTATATCCTTTGCAAACGGTTTTGCGGACGGGGTATTTTCAAAAAACTTATCCGCCGCGATTTTGAAAGAATCGTCGTCAAAGCCCTGATTTTCTTCGCTTACGGTCGCTTCGAGTTTTGCCAGTTTTTGCGATTTTTTGGTAAACTCTTTTTCAAGTTCCTTGTACGCTTTGAGCAACTCTTCGGGGTTTTTGAATTTGCCCAAAGGTTGTTTATTGTCTTGTTCGCTCACGCCCTCTTCGCTTGTTTCGGGCGTGATATTCAAATCGTTGATTGTTTCGTTGTTTTCATCAACGGGCATTTTATCAATCACATTTTCAACGATAAAGTCCTCGTTTTGCGCATTTTGAGCAAAAATAGCGTTTGCGATTTCTTCACCCACGTCAATCGTTCCTTTTGACTCGATACCCTTTTTGATTGCGTTTTCAATCTGCTTGTTTTTCATTTTCAATCTCCTCGTCCATTTTTCTTTCAAGTCCTTTTACGTTGCTTTCAAAGCCCAGAAGTTCGGTGTGTTTTGCAATATGCTCGGCAACTCTGTCGCGCAGTCCTTTGTCCTTTGTGCACTTTGACGACACGCACATTCTCACGTGCTCCGCGATATGAATCGCGTGGTCGTCATAAAAATCGCACTCGACCTCTTTGTGCGTCATGTCCATATTTTCTTTGAGTGCTTTTTTTCTGTGCATATCGTCATTGTTTCTTCCGTCCTCCCAGTTTCCGAATCCGAGAATTTCAAAGATTCTCGATTTCGTGGACGAGGTGAGTTTTCCGTTCTCGTCCGCAAAAAGTCCGAGGCGGAGCAAATCGTACACCATTGCTCGTCTTGCCGAGAGCGTATCTTCTATGTCGCTTATCGTGTCGAACACAATATCTTCGCTGTCGATGTTGCCTGCCGAAAACGACGCGATTTCCACTTCGCCGTTTTCCCCCGTGATACGCTTGACTCTCGGCACTTTCGCATATTGGCGATAAAGTCGCAGCACGTGTTTTCCGATTCGTTTTATACACTCTCTGAGACTGTCCGCCGTGAGTGCTATACGCGTGTCGTCCTGTTCCAAAAGCAGCGAAATAGCCGTTCCGGACGCCACGTTCGAGGGCACCTGCGAATACGTCGTCACCTCGCTCACGCCGCTTATCATGACAAACTCATTGAGCAATTTTTCCTCTTCTTGCGAAAACTCGCTCGGAACGTGCGTGGGAGATATGAATCTCGGCGGAGTGCTGCCCTGTCTGTACACCACGACTTTCCCGGGCGGCAACCCCTCCTCTTGCAAATCGTCGGTATCGACCGAGCCGTCCTCGACGGCGAACACTCCGACCGCCAAACGATTCATAAATTCGTGTTTTCTGTTCTTGACGGTGTTGTACGCCCTTTGCACCGGGATGATTCTCTCGACCACCGACGTTCCGAAAAAGTTCGTGAGGTTATCTATGCACGTCATTTTCGCAAACGGATATCCTCTTTGCCCGTCCTCGCCGTTGAGGTACGGCATATCTCCTCTGAAAACGAGGGTATCGCCTGCCACGATAGTGAGTCTGCCGTTCGGAAATTCGCTCGTGGGTTTTTCGTATTTTTCAATGACGATAACGGCGTTTTCCTTTTTCTCGCTCACGATTTTCGGGATTGAAGCGGTATATCCCAAACCGCCGCCCACGTCTGCGCTGTCAAATGAAAAGACGTTCACGTCGCCGCCCTTGACGTCGCGTCCCCACACGCTTTTGACTTCCTGTTCGGTCAGCACCTTTGCGTGCATTATAGACGTTTGTTTGTCGACGTCGGTGATTGCGATATCTTCGGGGAAAATCTCAAACGGCGGACAAAGCGCAATGGTCACGTCCCCCTCTTTGATTTTGCCTTCGGCGTCGAGGGAGTGTCCCTTTTGGTCGTCCCACGTGATTTTGAAAAACGCGCTTCCCGTAATCTCGCTCCAGGTGTTTGCAAGGGCAAGTTGGGAGGAAAAGTCGTTTTCCTTGCACACGGCGTCGATGAGTTTCGATGCAAGCGCCGCTGAGGCGACGTCGTCGTCATCGGCGGTTGCGGGGCGCACCTGCGCTTTTGCCTTGACTCTTCCGAGTTTTGCAAGCCTCGTTTCCAAAATAGGCGCAATATGGTTGAACACTTCCCTTTCCTGCCAGAAGTATTCTTTGCCTTGCTCCTCGATATCCCCTTTTGAAGATATCTGCGCAAACTGATTGCCGACGACGAAATTCATATTGAGTCGCCAGTTCAGTTCGACAGCGCGTCTTGCTTCCTGTCTTTTCTTAAAATCCGCGACGATATCCGCCACGATTTTTTCTTCTTTTTCAGACATACGATTCTCCTTATTAAAAAAGCGACGCAAGGTCGCTCGTTTTCATGTTGGCATTATTTTTTTCGTTCTTCTTTTTCCATTTGTTTTTTTATCGACTCAACGATTTTTTGTTGTTCGATTTTGAGTTCCTCGTCGCTCAAATCGGCAATTGATTTTTCGTTTGAAACTGCCATATACACCTTCATCGCGTTCGTATCGGGAGGGCAATATTTTCGCACGACTTTCTTTTTTTTCAGCACCTGCGTGCCCGCCTTGTTTACGACGTACTCCTCGTGCACTTCGTTGTATCTATATCCTTTTGCGCTTTTAAAAAGCGCCTGCATCAACTTGTCATCCATCTTTCCCTCCTGCCGTTGCGTGCCAGTTTTTCCTTGTCGAGTTGTATTGCGGATTTTTCGGGCGCGACGGGCTTTGCCGTCGACGGTCTCGACATGACGAAATATCTCAATTCGTCAAGCGCGTGGTCATCAACTTTTTTCGGTCTGTCGTTTGCGCCCCACCAATAACTTTTCAATTCCCTTATCAGATTCACACAGTTTTTGAATATATAGATTTTCGGCGGTTTTTGCTCAAACAAGGACTTTATCCTTTGAATTCCGCTATACAAATCCTTGTTTACGTTCGTATTCACCAAAATTCCTCTTTCGCAAAACAACTCCGCAACGCTCTTTTGAGCGGCGAGAGTTCTTTGGTTTGCGGCGCTGTCGATGAGTGCGTGAAGCCGCCCTTTCTCATCTCTTTTCCACCCGAGCCCGTCTGCGATTGCAAAAATTTTTTCGGTGTGTCTGTCAATGCTCGCGCCCGCCTCGAAGTGTTCTGCAACGACGTATATCGTGCCGTCAAAATCCACCGCGTAAAAGTGGCAACTCGTCGGATTCGTAAGCCCGGGATCGATAGATATATTGCACTGCCACTCTTTCGGCACGTCAAACGGATCGATGACGTGAACGCTTTGATCGAACTCGGGGTACACGAGCCCCTCCGCCACCGAGAATTTTCCGAATCTTCTCGACAACTGATCCTGCGTCGACATAGTGCTTTCCATCTGTTTTATCTCGCTTTTGTCAAGATACGGGTTGTCGTTCCATTCCATATACTCGCACCACACTTCCGGACTGTTTGAAACGTTGAGTTCGATTTCGTCGTACACCCAGGTCAGCCCCTTGAGCGGCGTCATAGTGCCGAAGATATCCCCTCTTTTGTCAAAGACTCTCATTTTGCACTCGTCGTATATATCCTTTGGCGGTTCTTCGTCAAACCACACGAAGTCGAGGGACGCGCCTTGAAACTTTTCTCTGCCTTGGTCGCAGGATTTAAACCCGATTTTGCTCGTGCCTCCAAAGGCGTTTTTGACGACTATATAGTCGATAACCCCGTATTCGGGCGAGCCTTTCTTGCCCTCTAGCATAACTATATCCTCGATGAATCTCGGCGCAAGGTATTTCAACACTTTTGCTTGCGCAACGTCGCGTTGCACCTGACAGGACAGACTCACCACCCACCCGAACACGTTGTCGCGATTTTGTCTGAACGGATGAATTCCCCTTGCAAGCCACACGCATTCCACCGCGCCGCACTCGGTTTTTCCCGAACGATTACCTCCGAAAACCCAGCGATTTCTTTTTGGCGAGCGATGAAACGCCATTTGCTTTTGATGCACGACGTCCCTGTTATACGACAAAAGAGCGTCGTGGTTTCTCAGTTCCATTTCACGCTGAATTTTTACGAGTTTCAGCACTTGCGAATCTTCTTTCATACGCAGAGCATACTCCCCAAAAATCCCGAAATCCAAAAAATTATGTCATCGAATTTTGACTTTACGACAAAAAAAGCGGTGAAAACTTGCAATACTTGCAAATAAAGACTTTCAATTTTGCAAAGATTATAGTATTATAAGCATATGGAAAAAAAGTGTGCAAAAAAAACAACTCAAAACGTTTTGTTCGTGACGGCAATCATTTTGGCAAGCGTCGCTCTTTCGTTGTGCGTGCTTGCGTGCATACTTTTGCCTTATTCGATTGCTTACGCCGACTCGACTCAAAACGTGTTGATTGCTCCCGTTTCCAACCTTGAAGGCAACGCGTATGCGGTTGCATCCACACTCAAACTTACGCACGGTGACGACACTTTCGTCATTCCCGAAAGTTATTACGTTTGCAACGTCAGTGAAAAGACCGTCGTTCCGCAGTACTATCAAGTCACTTATTGCGGCTTTGATTTTTATTACAACGCGCAGGAACGCCCAACGACGACGTCGGTTACTTTTGCGGACGGAGTTTCTCCTTATCCCGACGTCAGATTGACCATCAAAGACGGTTCGCTCACGTTGTCGGACGCTCAAATCACGTCGGAACACACCGTGAAGTTTTTGGGTTATCATCCCACCGATTCAACGCAGATATACGTCGTCGCAACGCTTGACGGCGAGAGCGTATTCGGTTTTGCCGCAATCGATTCTTTTGAGAGTTTTGTCGTGCCTTATCACCCGATTGCACAAGCCGAGCGCGAACAAATCATCAACGCAAAGCCCGCGCCCGACACGGACAAAGGCGACATCATCCCCAACACATCGCTTGCTCTTCGCATAATTCTCATCATCGGCATAGCAGTGCCTGCGGTGGTGATTGCGATATTGCTTTTCAAGCCGTCAAAGCACGCGCAAGGCAAATCCGTCATGCGCAACGAACGTCGCAAAGGCGATTTCGATTACGACTCGGCGCGCGCCTACAACGGCGAGCGTTACGACGAGCGCCGCGACAATTCGGCGCAAAACCGTGACGATTACCGCCAAAACCGCAACGATTCAAACGGCAATTCAAACGGTTACTGTTCCGACGAACGTTACTCCCAAGGTTACGATTCCCGCCCCGACGACCGCTACAACCGCTGATTTAATAATAATCATAACAAACTCCCGACAACACAGCCGCCGTTCGTCAACAAATCACGAGCTCCCGACGGCAGTAACAACCGCTATCCGTCAGCCTCTCAAACATCTTCCGTGGCTGTCAATCAAAATCACCAACAATCTTGAAAAAAGTCATTTTGCAATCCACAAAATGACTTTTCTTTTTTGTCTCTTACGCCTATGGTACAAGTGGGAATTTTCAATTCATCCACAACCCACGCAATGTGTGGATATCATCGTGCTTGCACGATATCATCCGAACGCAGTGAGGATTTCATCGCCGCAGGCGATATCATTGATTGCGACCTCGTCGCAATCTCACTCTTCCTTCGGCGCAATCCCTGCCACGTCGTCCACTGGCAGCGCAAACGCAATGCCGTGTGCCGGCGTATGAGTTCCGACGCTTCGATAAAGCGCGTGCATGACATCCTCTTTTATCTCGTTGCTGACGATGATCATGATCATCTCTTTTTCGGGTTGAATCTGAATATGAAACGCCTTTTCCGCCTCGATATTGGCAGTGCCTCTTGCGCTCATAACCGTTCCGCCTCTTGCGCCGACGGAGCGCGCCGCGTCCATAGCCTCGTCCGCAAAACCGTTGTTGACGATACACACGATCACCTGATATTGATTTTCACTCATTGTTCTCCTCCTTGACGGTTTTGAGGTTATTGCTCAAAAAGCCGTATGCGGCAACGCCGATCATGCTTGAAAACGGCACTGTAAAGGCAATTCCTTTCCCCTTTTTGATAGTTTTGAATTTATTGTCAAGCGTAGCGAGTGCCTCGCCTGCCAGTTCATGCTTTATGACGCTGAATATAGCGGTTTTCGACTGGTCGTTCCAATCGGACAATTTGAGCAATTCGGCGTTTGCGGTGCCGCTTGCACGCGCAGTCCACTGAAAGTTGACCTCAAAAGACGATTGCAAAAGGTCGGTATAAAACTCCGCTTTGTTGCTTGGCACGATGCTCACGAGCAACATCAGTTTGCCGGAGTTGACCTTCGGAGCAGAGGATGCGACGTTTCTAACGGTTTTGATTTCTTCCGCTCTTGCAACGGCTTTTTTTGCGACTTTTTTGACTTTTTTCACAACTTTGTCAGCCATACGTCCTCCTCACATAAAATTGATAATCTGTTCGTCGTCGGCGTCGAGGATTCGGCGCATAACGATTTTGTCCTTGACCTTTGCGCTTGCAACCGCTTTGAAACCGAGCAATTGAATCGTGATAAGCGGCGTCATCGCAACCATAGCGACGATTCCGAAAGCAAGGCTCAACACCTCTTGTTCACCGCACAAAGTGGCGCACGCGCCGACTGCAAACGGCAAGATGAAACTTGAAGTCAAAGGACCGCTTGCAACGCCGCCCGAGTCGAATGCGATTGCCGTGTAGATTTTCGGCACGAAGAAGGACAACCCGAGCGAAATGAGATATCCCGGTATGAGATAATACAACAGCGAAAATCCGTAAATGATTCTTATGACGCTGAGTCCGATTGACAATCCCACGCCGATTGAGAGCGCAACGAGCATCGACCGCTTTGACACCGCGCCGTTGGTGATTTGCTCGACTTGCTTGTTGAGGACGTGCACCGCAGGTTCTGCAAGCACGACGACAAGACCTATGACAAACGCAAACACCACTAGCAACGGTTTTGAAAACTGCGCTATTTCCGCGCCGAGTTTGAAACCGATGGGCATAAAACCGACGGTAACTGAGGTGAGGAACACCACCAGTCCGACGTATGTATACAAAATTCCGATTCCGATTTGGAGCAATTTTTGTTTCGGCAGTTTAAGCACCGTGAATTGCAAAATAGCGAAGAACACGACGATAAGGCCGAGCGCGATAAGCACTTCGAGCGCGACCGCGCCGAGCGTAGGAGCAAAATTTGCGCCGAGGTTTGCGTCTATCGAGTAATCGGGGAGCGTATACGTCATATCCCCTTTTGCCGCAAGCGAAAGAGCCATGACGGCAAGCATAGGACCGATAGAGCAAAGCGCGATAAGACCAAAGCTGTTTTCCTTTGCGTCTTTACCGCCGGTGTTGAGCGCAACGCCGACGCCGAGCGCCATGATAAACGGCACCGTGATAGGTCCCGTCGTGACGCCGCCCGAGTCAAACGCCATAGGCAAAAACACGCCTTTCCCCTCTTCAAACATAATTGCGGTGAGCGCAAAGAGCACCATATAGAAGAATATAAGCAACGACGCCAAATCTTTTCTGAACACTATCTTTGCAATTGCGATGACGAGAAAAATTCCCACTCCGACGCCGACGATTGCAATGAGCAAAATGCTGTTCATCACGGCTTTGACCTGCTCTGCAAGCACGCTCAAATCGGGCTCGGCAACGGTGATAAGCACGCCCATTGCAAACCCGACGCCAAGCAGAAGCGGCAGTTTTTTTGACTTTGTCAAACCTGCGCCGACGTGCTCGCCCATAGGCGTCATAGCAAGGTCTGCGCCGACGTTGAAAAGCGCGATGCCCAAAATGAGCATAATCGCGGACACGACGAACGTCACGATTTCTTTCGTTGTGAAATCGGTGACGGGAGTCAACGCAAAAATAAGCACGATGACCGCCACGGGCAACACGGAAAAGAGCGACTCTTTCAGTTTTGCAAGAGTGTTCATTCCGATGCTTTTCGCCATAGATTTTTGGAGTATGAGTTCTTTTTCCATGTCTGCTCTCAAAAGTTAATCGCGTTTCACAAACCGTTACGTTTGTTACATTATGCCACAAAACCGTCGGCGTGTCAATCTCGCCTTTTACCGCTATATATTGACAAAATATGCTTAAACAAGCATTAAAAACATACACTTGTATGAATATTTTTTTCCTTATCCGCCAAATCGGCAAAACGCTTGACTTTTACATTCAAAATTCTTATCGTTTGATATACGTACGGAAACTTTGTTTCCGCAATGGGACTCATATGAAAAAAATCACAATCGACAAAAATCAAACAGCATTCATTTCAAAACTCCTCGTATTGTCCGTCTCTCTTGCGATAGTGAGGGCATTGTCTGCTTACATTTTTATCAATCCGAACGGTTTTGCTCCGGGCGGCATCGGCGGACTTTCGGCAATCATTCACTTTGCTGCGGAGAGAAGCACGAATCAGATGATTCTGAAACTTTCGTCGACTCTGTTTGATCCGGGCGTTTTCACGATAATTCTCAACATACCTCTCGTCATTGCGGCATTTTGCTTGCTTGACAGAAAGTTTGCGACATGGACGACCATTTCACTCGTGGTCTATGCAGGGCTCATATATGTGCTCGGCATTGTCGATTGTCCTCAATATTATGCAAACGGCAACTATGGCCTTATGCTCATTGCGGCGCTTGCAGGCGGCGCGCTTGCCGGCATTTCGATGGGCTTTATGCTCCGTCAGGATTTGAGCATAGGCGGCACCGACATAATCGGCAAAATCATCTACACGCACAACCCTTCCGCGCACACTCACTGGTGGATATTCATGTGCGACTGCGTCGTTGCGGCAACATCCGGCTCTTTGGGATTCATAGGGCTTGACAAATCCGCTGATGCGACCACCGTGCTTACGAGCATCCTCTCCCCCGTTTTGTTCTCGTTCATATCCTTGTTCACTCAATCAAAAGTCTGCGACATTGTTGAATCGGGCATGATGTCCTCGCTCGTATTCACAATCATCACGGACAAATCCGACGCAATTGCGCACGAACTTTCCGTGCAACTTCACAGAGGCGTCACGATCACGCGATCCATCGGTTACTACACCGGCAAGGAACACAACGTCATCCTCTGCGTGACGTCCAAAAAGCAAGTCAACCGCGTCAAAGACATCGTCAAGGCATGCGATCCGCACGCATTCATGTACATCACGCAAGCAGGCGAAGTTTCGGGCAAAGGTTTCACGGGCGGCAAACTTTTGAAGAAGGGGGAAGTTGAAAAAATCGACATGTCCGACGTCATTCCATCCGAGCATCTGCACGACGTCGTCACGGCAAACGAAGACGTCAACATCCTTCAAACCGTTCAGACGATTGAAACGGCAGCCTGCGACGTCAAAACCGACGACAAGGACTGACCGTTAACGCAAATCGAAAATTTCAATCGGACGTATCGCTCGGACAAACTCGAACTAAAAAAGATTTCACGAAAAAGAACTCATCCCGTCGATTTTGACGGAACTTAAACCGTCCGTTTTAAAGGCACTTGAACGAGCGATTCCAAACGGACTTAAACTCAATCGTTCGATTTTATTCCATACAGTATGACAACAATTGGCTCGGACTGTCGGCAATCACTTCTGCGCCGCACTCTTCGAGCCTTTTTCTTCCCCTGAATCCCCAACTCACAGCCACGCAATCGATATGCGCGTTCAAAGCGGTTTGCAAATCGACCTCGCTGTCACCGACGTACAAGGTTCTGCTCTTGTCAACACCGAGCGTATCCATGACTTTGTTCACGGAATCGGGGAACGGTTTCGCTCTCACGTCGTCGCGCTGTCCGACGACGACGTCGAATATTTTGTCAAAATAATCTTTTGCAAGTTCCTGAACGGCGCTGTCCGTCTTGTTTGAAACGACGGCGAGTTTTTTGCCGTTTGCTTTGAGCGCATCGAGCGTATCGACGATGCAATCGTAGGGTTTCGTCCGGTCGGCGCAATGGTAAAAATAGTGCTGTTTGAACACGTCGAGCACTGCAAGCGTCGTCTTTTTGTCGGTGTTTTTCGGCACGCTTTTTTCGATAAGCACCCTCACGCCGTTGCCCGTTCTATCCGCCACATCGCTCGTCGAAAGGGGCGGAAAATCAAAAACGGACAAAGCGTAATTGACGCTTGTGGCAAGATCGTCAACTGTGTTCAATATCGTGCCGTCAAGATCGAATATAATCAAATCGTATCGCATTTTGC
>CAVABL010000003.1:22276-23319 GCA_963586735.1 Firmicutes bacterium TM09-10 | reverse complement strand
TTTCGACAGCGACGGAATGATGAAAAAAGGCGTTATCGTAAGGCATCTCGTTTTGCCGAACGCGCTCGAAAATACGAGAGGAGTGTTGCAAGATATATCTTCGATTGACGATGCAATGTACGTTTCGCTCATGGGGCAGTATTTTCCCACGCCCAACGTATCGAGCCACCCGATTTTGTCACGGCGTATAACCGACGACGAATACGACAAAGCAACACAAATGTTTTTCGATTGCGGTTTGCAAAACGGATTTTCGCAAGACCTTGACAGTGCCACCGAAGAATACGTCCCCGACTTTGACCTGTCCGCTTTGAAAGATATATTGAACGAAATCGAAAACTAACCGGCGCAACGCGTGCGTAATCATCCGCACGCGGCGCAAGAATAAGGATAAAATAATAGGATATATAATTTTTTTATTATGTCTATTTATCAAATTATTATCACGTGCGTATTCGCACTCATGTCTTTGATTGGTTTTGCCGCAATGGGAATTGACAAAGCCAAAGCAAAGGAAGGGAAGTGGCGCGTCAAGGAAGCCACGCTGTTTGCGCTTGCCATTATGTTCGGGGCTGTCGGATCGACGCTCGGAATGTATGTTTTTCGTCACAAGACAAAGCACCGGTATTTTGCGGTATTTTTTCCACTTCTTGCGGCAATCGACATTGCTCTTTACGTTGTTGGCATGTATTTTCTTGCATAACGCAACGCAGAACATCACACAATTCGTATTCTTGCAAAAAATTTGTCGAAATCGGTTGCGCGATAGAAATGTTTGTGCTAACATACTGTCAAATGCGAATCGGAGGGCAACCATGACTCAAAGCGTTGTCAAACTCAAGAAATCGATTTTCCTTGCAGCAGACTCTGTTGCAGCGGTTGCGTTTTCTTCCTTTGACGAGTGCCTCATTCCCTCAATCGATTCCGAAATTGCCTGATTAGATGTCCCGAGCGGACATCTTTTTTTTGCCCTGACGGGCGCAGGCAGCGAGCAAAACAAACAAGAAAATATATATAGGAGAATGACAAAATGAACAAACAAC
>CAVABL010000003.1:19695-22266 GCA_963586735.1 Firmicutes bacterium TM09-10 | reverse complement strand
CGTTTACGACATCAACGACAGGCCCGCGTTTGGCAAGAACCTCGTGTTCGCGTTCCAACAAGTGCTTGCAATCATGGCTGCAACGATCGCAGTGCCGACCATCATCGGACTTCCGACGCAAATTCCCGCCGCAATTCTGGGAGCAGGTTTGGGCACGATAGTGTATCTTCTCTTCACAAAATTCAAGAGCCCGGTCATCGTATCGAGTTCGTTTGCGTTTTTGAGTTCGCTCTCAACCGCACTTTGCTTCGGTTATTGCGGAATCATCCTCGGCGGCATCCTTGCAGGTTTGGTGTACGTGGTGATTGCGCTCATCATCAAAGCAGTCGGCAGCAAATGGGTTTCAAAGCTTATGCCTCCCGTCATCATCGGGCCGACGGTCGCACTCATCGGTCTTTCATTGGCAAGCAGCGCAATGGGTGACATCACCAAGGCAAGCGGCGCAACGGTCAACGCAAGTTACAACCTCGTCGCACTCTTCTGCGGCATCGTGACGCTCATCACAATCTGCATTTGCTCCACTCAAAAGAAATTCAAAACCGGCAGACTTATCCCGTTCATTCTCGGCATCGGCGCAGGCTATGCGGTTGCCGCGTTCTTCTCGATTTTCGGTTATGCCTGCAACGTTGAATATCTCAAGATAGTCAACTGGCAACCCCTCGTTGAAAACTTTGCCGCACTCGGTGATTCAACCGCAAGCGTCGGCGCAAAATTCCAATCCTTCCTCAACTATCCTGACTTTGCACTCATCGAGGCCATCAAGGAACTCGTCACCGGCAACGTCAGCGAAGCAGTGCAAACCGCAACGGGCGGCGTTGCAACAACGATCACATGGGCAGGCGTCGGTGAAGTCGTCCTCGCATTCGTGCCGGTCGCGCTCGTCGTCTTTGCAGAGCACATCGCAGACCACAAGAACCTCGGCTCTATCATCGGACGCGACCTCGTTGAAGGCGAACCCGGTCTTTGCAGAACCCTCCTCGGCGACGGCGTCGGCTCAATTGTCGGCACGGTGTTCGGCATCTGCCCCAACACGACGTACGGTGAATCCGTCGGTTGCGTCGCAATCACGAAGAACGCTTCAGTTTCAACGATATTCCTTGCGGCGTGCATGTGCATAGTGCTCTCGTTCGTAAGTCCTCTCATGGCATTGCTCCGCACGATTCCCGCTTGCGTAATGGGCGGCGTGTGCCTCACGCTTTACGGTTTCATCGCAGTCAGCGGTCTCAAGATGTTCAAAGACATCAACCTTGGCGACAACAAAAATCTCTTCACGGTTTCCACAATCCTCATCGCAGGCATCGGCGGACTCTCCATCCAGATTCCGTATGCACTTGCAAATGACGGCACGGTCACCAAAGCAATCACCATCACATCCATCGCAACCGCACTCATCCTCGGCATCATGGTTCACGCAATCATCGAAGCAATTGAGAAGAAGCAAGGCGGCGACGGCAACGAAGAAGAGAGCGCAGAAGAGCCTCAAAGCCTCATCACCGGCGCAGTTGCTCCCAACGCAACGTTTGAAGTTGGCGTAGACGTCGTCAAAGCGGCAGAAGAAAAAGAGAGAGAAGAGGAAGTCGTTGAAGAACTCCGCGAGGAAGAAAAGGCGCAAGAAAACGCCGACAAAGCAAACGACTGAAGTTTGAAACGACAAATCATACAAATAATATTCAGAGGTAAAAACATGAAAGAGTATAGCAACGTACACATTCTGGATCATCCGCTCATTCGTCACAAAGTGGCAATCATCAGAGACAAAAACACCACGACCAAGCAATTCAGAGAGGTCATCGGCGAGATAGCGACTCTCATGGCATTTGAGGCGTTCAAGGACGTGCCCACGCAAAAAATAATCGTCGAAACGCCGCTTGAAACGGTTGAACAAACCGTTGTCAAAGAAAACTCAATCGCAATCGTGCCAATCTTGCGCGCAGGACTCGGCATGGTGGACGGAATTCTCACTCTTTTCCCGGCGGCAAAAGTCGGACACATCGGCATGTATCGCAACGAGGAAACCCTTGAACCTCAAGAGTATTACTGCAAATTGCCACAAGGCATCGAAGAGAAAGTCGTCATGCTCGTCGACCCCATGCTCGCAACGGGCGGCAGCGCATGCGACGCAATCGCGCTCCTCAAAAAACGTGGCTGCAAGCACATCAAATTCCTCGCCATCATCGGCGCGCCCGAGGGCGTAGAAAAAGTGCACTCCGAGCATCCCGACGTTGAAGTTTACGTCTCGACCCTTGACCGCCAACTCAACGAAAACGGCTACATTTTGCCGGGGTTGGGGGATGCGGGTGATCGCATCTTCGGCACAAAATAAAGCGTAAAACAGCGAATAACTGTGTCAACGCCCTTTTGCTCATCCGTCACGTACGATTCAGTACGTTAGGCGGATTCGCAAAAGGGCGTTTCCTTGTTCTTCATCTGTTTTACGCTTTATTTTGGAAGATAAAATATTGCAAAGCAACATCACCTCACGTGCGCAAAGTATGCTCCTGTCTGTTAGGCGGACTCTTTTTTGTTCTTCATCTATTTGAGCTCTCTTATTTTTTTGCCGAAGTATTACTT
>CAVABL010000003.1:18184-19685 GCA_963586735.1 Firmicutes bacterium TM09-10 | reverse complement strand
GTTTTATACTTCTTTTATACTTCTTTTACGCACGTTGTTGTCATTCGTAAATAAATTAATTACTCGCAAACGTTTGACAATTTCGTTGCATTTTGTTAAATTAAATGTCGAGCCGCTCGAAAGTGGTTTTAAGTCAATCAAAGATTGCACCTATGTCGGCGAGACTGGTTAGAGGAGGTAAAACAATGTACGCAATAGTTGAATGCGGAGGCAAGCAATACAAAGTCGAGAAAGACATGCTCGTCAAGGTCGAGAAAATCGATGCGGAAATCGGCGACGTGATCGAACTCAAGGCTCTCATGCTTGTCGACGACAACGGAAACGTCAAGGCAGGGCAAGATGCGCAAGCAGTCAAAGTCAGTGCAAAAGTCAATGCACAGGACAAATTCCCCAAAGTTTACGTTTTCCATTACAAGTCCAAAAAGAACATCAGAAAGCGTCAAGGTCATCGTCAACCGTACACCGAGTTGAAGATTGTTTCAATCGAGGGTTAAGCGATGGTCAAGGTCAGGTTCTCAACACAGGACGGAAAGTTCGTGGGCGTTGAGTGCTCGGGACATTGCGAGTATGCCGAAGAGGGCGCAGACATAGTTTGTGCGGCGTTGAGTTCGGTGATACAGACGGCAGTTTTGGGCATCATGCACATAGTGGGCGTGAACATAGCGTACGAAACCGACGCAAAAGACGGTTATTTGTATGCGATGTTGCCAAAATCCATGACTTCCGCACAGGCTCACGATGCAGACGTGATTTTGAGAACGGCTTATTTAGGGGCGTCCGACCTCTATGAAAACTTTTCGGACTTTATAACACTGGAGGTAGAATGATTATGTTTATGAATATACAATTGTTCGCTCATAAAAAAGGAACGGGTTCTTCGCACAACGGTCGTGACAGCGAATCCAAGCGTCTGGGACCCAAGCGCGCCGACGGTCAATTCGTTCTCGCAGGCAACATTCTTGTTCGCCAAAGAGGCACGAAGTATCATCCGGGCAACAACGTTTCAATCGGCAAGGACGACACGTTGTTTGCACTCATCGACGGCGTTGTGAAATTTGAGCGCGTTGGAAAAGACAGAAAACAAGTTTCCGTTTACGCACAAGAGCAATAACGACAATCGGAACCGCCCGCACGGGCGGTTTTTTCTATGCGCGCGTACAATATTTGCACGCAAAGGCACTTCGTTGGCAAATCGAGCCAAACGCAGCCGCAACATCCGTATTTTTCAGAGAAACTTCATGGAACGAATCGAATTTTCAATTCCCAAATCGCCGACTTTCGACATTGCGCAAACCCTCGATTGCGGTCAGGTTTTCCGCTATGTCAAAGAGGACGATTGTTTCAGAGTGTGCGCAAAAAATCACGTCGCACGCGTTTACGATTGCGGCGATTGCTATCTCGTCCGGTGCGATGACAAGGGTTTTTTTGAAAAATACTTTGATTTTGACACCGATTATACGGCAATTCGGCAAAAAGTTGCCGACAGCGCGTTTATGCGCGA
>CAVABL010000003.1:0-18174 GCA_963586735.1 Firmicutes bacterium TM09-10 | reverse complement strand
GCGAAGCGGTTGACTACGGCAAGGGGATTCATATCTTGCGACAGGATCCGACCGAGGCGATTTTTTCCTTCATAATCTCGCAAAACAACCACATCCCGAGGATAAAAGCGATCATCGAGCGCATTTGCAATGCGTTGGGCGAGGATATGGGAGAGTATCACGCGTTTCCGAGCGTGCAAAAACTTGCGGGCGCAGGAGAGGATTTTTACGCAAGCGTCGGCGCGGGTTACAGAGCGGCATATCTTGACAAGGTTGCAAATACACTTATTGACGAGGACATAAACGAGTGGAAAGAACTTCCCACCCCTCAGTTGCGCGCAAAACTTTTGTCCCTTTACGGAGTTGGGAGAAAAGTCGCGGACTGCGCGTTGTTGTTCGGATTTTCGCACTTTGACGTCTTCCCGGTCGACACGTGGATAAAGAAGGCGTTTGAGAGCGAATACGAGAAAATATCCCCCGAAAAGATGTCCGATTTGCTCGTTGAAAGATACGGAGAATACGCCGGTTTTGCTCAACAGTGGGCGTTTTATTACAAAAGAGCAAAAAAAGTATAGACAAACCGCTTTTTTTGTATTAAAATGAGTTTACCAACATAAAACGACTATAACAAGTCCGCTTTTTGCGACTTGAAAGAGGAGAAGAATTATGGCAGCAAGCAAAAAATATGTAGTTCTTGCAGACATCGAAAGCGTCAGAGTTCCGTTCAGCGTGTTTGAATCCGCTCTTGAGGAACTTTCCCGCATCGGCGAAATCGCAGCGTGCAAATTCTACGGATATTCCGCAAAACGTACAAAAGACTACGGCGAGTTCATCCAAGAAAACAGCTACGATGCTCTTTCTGCACTTCCCAAAAAGAGAAAAGGCAAACTCGACCTTCGTCAAGTCATTGACGCGGCAAGACTTGCTCAATTCCCCAACATCGACGGTTTCTTCCTCATTTACGGCAACGGCGACATCACTCCGCTCATTGCTTATTTGAAGGCATACGGCAAAGACGTCGTCGCAGGCGTCATCGAGCCGGACAAGAACTCCGTTCTTTGCAACAAGGTCATCATGCTTGACGCAAGAGCAACCACGCAAACGGTGCTCAACGCAGGTTACAAGAAAGTCAATTCCGCGCCCGTCGTCAAGAGAGCGGCTCAACCCAAGCAAGCACCCGTTCAATACGCTGCTCCGCAACCGGCACCGCAACCCGTTTATCAACAACCCGCACAACCCGTTTATCAACAACCGGCGGCAGCTCCAGCACCGCAACCCACTCCTCAACAAACTCAACAACAGAGCGAAGAGGCAGCTCAAATGGCGTTGCTCCTCGAGCAATTCAACAAAATCATCGCAAGTGACAACTGATTTCGGGCAAAACTTAATCGACAAAACAACAAAAAATCTCGCACGATTGCGAGATTTTTTAATTGCAAGATTGTGCGTTGGCACACGCCTTCACGCTCGTCCGTTTCGACAATCCGCCTTGTTCGCCCAATCGTGTGCAGTATGTTTTTTCGTGAGCGCGCATCGCAACGCGTGCGGTATGTCCTTCTTGACATGCGAACATATCGCCGTTTCGCCTCGTTTTCTTTTGCCACCAAACGCTCGCAAGATTTTTTTTCTCAACGTGCGCCCGTATTGCAGTTTCACATCTATGCGCCTTGTTTTCACGCAGTGTAAGCCACGTCTGATAGCCGATTCGGCGTATAAAACGCACGAAATAGATTTGCGCAAAAGAGATATCAAAACTCTTTTACGTCGTTGTTCTTGTACGTGCAAAAACGAATTTTGTAGCCGTTGTCGTCAATTTGTTCGCCTTGTTCGACGAGCTGCCAGTTTGAAAGTTCGTCGAGATTTTCGTGAAAAACTTCCGCGCCGCCGTCCGCGTCCACTTTGGTGACGTACGCCGTGTCGCAGTAGGGCAGAAGAGTGCGATACATCATCGCGCCTCCGATGACGTAGGTTTGTTCGCTGTCGTAGTTTTTGAGCGTTGCAAACAATTCGTCAAGTGATTTGACGAGAATATATCCTTTGGTTTTTGCGTCCTCGTCCGTGCCGTTCGGATTGAGCACGATATTCGTGCGATTTTTTAGCGGCATGCCCCCCGGGAAAGAGAGCAGAGTGTTGCTGCCCATCACGACGGTCTTACCCTTTGTGTGCGCAACGAAGTGACGCATGTCTTCCTTGAGAGAAAAGAGCAAGTCGTTTTTCTTGCCCAATCCCCATTTGTTGTCAACTGCAAAAATTGTTTTCATATTCCCGATATTTCGATTTTGTCTTGCGCGTCTTCGCGCATCTTTACGTTGTTTTTTATGCCGTTTTTTTGCGTGTTTTGAGCGGTTTTTTGAACTTTTTGACAATGGTTTTTTGACATTTTGCGTGGATTTTTGATATAAAATCTGTCGATTTTTGTCAAATTGCCACCTCGATTTTCTTGTCGAGTTTCGTGTATTGATAGTTTTCGAGTTCAAAATCGTCCACGGTGAAGTCGTAGAAGTTTTTGACGTCCTTGTTTATCTTGAAAACAGGCGCAGGATATTGCGGATTTTTCAAAATTTCCTCAACGATAGGGATGTGTCTGTCGTAGATATGAGCGTCGCTTATCACGTGCACGAATTCGCCGACTTCGAGCCCGCTCACCTGTGCAAACATATGCAAAAGCACGGCATATTGCACCACGTTCCAGTTGTTTGCGGTGAGTGTGTCTTGACTGCGTTGATTGAGGATTCCGTTGAGTTTGCCACCCGTAACGTTGAACGTCATCGAGTACGCGCAAGGGTAGAGATGCATCTCGTGCAAGTCCTCAAAATTGTAGATATTCGTGAGGATTCGCCTCGATTGAGGATTGTTTTTCAAATCGAAAAGCACTCTGTCCACTTGGTCGAATTCGCCCTCCGGATAGACGCTTTTTTTGCCGAGTTGATAGCCGTACGCCTTGCCTATCGAGCCTGTTTCGTCCGCCCAACTGTCCCAAATGTGCGAGTTGAGATCGTGTACGTTGTTGCTCTTTTTCTGCCATATCCAAAGGATTTCGTCGATTGCGGATTTGAACGCAGTGCGGCGCAACGTGATGATCGGAAACTCTTTTGAGAGGTCGTATCTGTTGACGATGCAGAATTTTTTGATTGTGTGTGCCGGCGTTCCGTCAAGCCATTTCGGGCGCACGGGAAGGTTCTCGTCGCTTATGCCGCTGTCGAGAATTTGTCTGCAAGTGTCGATAAAAATTTTGTCTGCAATGCTCATGGTTTCGTCCTGTATTGAATGTAAAAATTGCCGTATTTTGCGCCCCGTTTTTGAGAATCGAAGCGCAAAACGGTTGTTCTCTTAATTGTGTTTTCAAGCACACAATCGACACTTTACGCACGCTATATTGCAACATAAAGTGCTGTTTTTGCGACTTCAGTCTTTGATGACGAGTTGCGAGTTTATCTCGCGCATCATGTCGATCGGCACCTTGATGACGCGTCTGTCAAACGTGACAAGTCCGTTCATTTCCTGCTCGACGTCGCTCACCTCGGTGTAGACCGTTGCCGAAAGTCCCTTGTCGATTTTCGGCACAATCGTCTTTTCATAGAGTTTTTTGATTGCCTTTGCAAGCGCTTCGGGTTTCTTGTAAATTCGATATCCGAATTGATTGTCGGGTGAATACATATGACCTTCCGTCTTGATTGCATATCCGCCGAACTCACTGAGAATATAGCAACGGTCGTCGTTCTTTGGCACGAACAACGGTTTGAAATAGATGTGCAAACTCTTCGTGTCCGACGTGCCTTTGCCCTGATCGTTCCAACCGCTCACGCTGTCGATGAGACGAGTGGGATCGATTTTTTTCATCTCTTTGGTTATGCGCACCGAATCGAATTGTCCCCACCCCTCGTTGAAGGGCACCCACACGGCGAGCGAAACGACGTTTTTGAGGTGATTCATCGTCACGCGGAGTTCGTTTTCAAATTCGTCTCTGCCTTCCTTGTCGGCGCGCGCGAGTTTTTTGTAACCTGCCTCGTTGTCGTCCTTGATGTGATATTCAAACACGGTTGCGAGAAGTCCTATATACATGAGGTTGTATTTCGTTCCGCCGCTCACCATATCCTGCCACACCAAAATGCCCTCTTTGTCGCAATGGTAATACCAGCGCAGAGGTTCGATTTTGATGTGTTTTCTGAGCATATTGAAGCCCATTGATTTGACCATTTTGACGTCCCATTCGAGCGCGGCGTTCGATGGCGGAGTGAGCATACCGTCCGACCAATATCCCTGATCCAAAAGCCCTGTGTGGAAGTACGGTTTGTTGTTGAGCCCCATACGTTTGAAGCCCTTGCTGTCCGTCACCCAACTGAACTTGCGCATGCCGAAGTAGGATTTGACGATGTCGTTTCCGACCTTGAACGCGACGTCGTAGAGTTTTGGATTTTCGGGCGACCAAAGTTCATAATTTTCAAGTTTTACGCTTGCCGTGTCTCCCTCGAATTGTCCGCTGAATATTGCGTCTTTGCCGTCCATAATAATAACGTCGACGGGGACGTTTGCGGATTTGTCGAATTTGAAATTTATCGTGTCCGTGTCGATGTCGGGCACTATCGTGACGTCTTTGAGATAGACCTCGTCCATGCTTTCAAGCCACACGCTTTGCCAAATGCCCGATTGCGGAGTGTACCAAATTCCGCCCGGTTTGGAGGACTGTTTCGCGTGGGTGTGGAAACTCGTGTCGCAAGGGTCTGTGACGACCAATTCGATGACGTTTTCGCCCTTTTTGATTGCTCCCGACACGTCAAACGAGAAGGGAACGTAACCGCCTATATGCTCTCCGACCGAAATGCCGTTGAATTTGACCGAGCAAATCATATCCACGGCGTCGAAATGCAATATCGTCACCGCCTTGACAAAACTATCGTCGAGGTTAAAAGCGCGGTGATAATAGAGCGCGTCGTCGGGCGTGACTCTCGTGCCCTCGGGAAGCCCCGAAAGCAAGCATTCGGGCGAGAACGGAACGAGGATTTTGCCTTGATATTTGCCGTCAAAACTCTCGCTTTTGCGCAGAATGGCGTAATCCCATTCTCCGTTGAGCGTGACGTAACTGTTGCGCGCGAATTGCGGACGCGGATATTCTGAAAGCGGCGTTGAGCCGACGTCAAAAGGTGTGCGAAGTCTTACTGTTTTCATAGTTTCCTCCAAATAGTTTACAACAGTATAACATATTCGCATAAAGCAAGCAAGAGCAAAAACGGCAATTCGGATTCAATTTCTTTGCAATTTTGTCGTCATCTTTTGACTACAAACACTTTGCGTGCTATACTTTTTGCGAAAAGAGAAGGAGAGAGCATTATGAAACTTTTTATCGGTTCGGATATTCACGGTTCAAGCGCAAATATCCAAAGATTTTTGAGCATAGTCAACGACGCCCGCAAGGACGATTCCAACGCAAAAGTCGTGCTTTTGGGCGATATATACAATCACGGTCCTCGCAATCCTTTCCCCGAGGGTTACGCCCCTATGACCGTTGCAAAAATGCTCAACGATTCAAAGAATTTCATCCGCGTCATCAAGGGCAATTGCGACAGCGAAGTCGATCAGATGATAAGCGAATTTCCCATAGAATCCGATTTTTCGATTGATTGGAACGGCAGAACGGTTTTTTTCACACACGGGCACAAATGCAATCCGTCTCTTCCGTCAAAGGACGCAAAAGAGGGCGACATGGTGTTTTACGGACACTTCCACAGAGCCTCGCTCGAGGTCAAAGACGGCGTGATTTACGTTTGCGTGGGCGCGATAGGACTTTCACCCGAGGGCGTTGAACGCTCGTATGCAATTTTGGACGACGACAGCATAGTCGTCAAAACGCTCGAAGGCGGCAAGGAACTCATCGTGTACGAGTTTTGAATCTCCGTGTTGTATATGTCAGTCGAGTCGTGTGCAACGACGCAACGAGTCGTTTGTTTTCGTAACGAATCGCAATGAACAAAGGCAACGAATCGTAGTGCGCAAAAACGACGGGAAGTAAATGAGCGTAAAAAAAACGATAAATATAAATATATATTTATATATAAACAAAAAACCTTAAACAATTAAACGAAACGAAAAAATTCAAACGAAACGACAAAGCCATCGCAATTGCGGTGGCTTTGTTCAAGAACGTTTTGATTAAACGCTTGTCTTTTGCGGTTGCAAAGCGACGGCGATAGGCAACGTGACGATAAATCCGTTTGGAACTATTCCTCGAATTTTTCGACTTTTATGCCTGCCTCGTCAAACAGTTGCATTGAAAATTCGTCGGGATAGGGGTGTTTGTAGACGACTCTCACGATTCCGCTGTTGATGATGAGTCTCGTGCAGATTGTGCAGGGTTGGTGCGTGCAGTAGAGCGTTGCACCGTCCACCGAAATGCCGAGTTTTGCCGCTTGAACGATTGCATTTTGTTCGGCGTGCACGGCGTAACATTTTTCGGCGCAAGTGCCGCTTTTGATGCCCAATTTGTCGCGCATGCAGTAGCCTTTGTCACGGCAGTTGAGGATGCCTGCGGGCGCGCCGTTGTAGCCCGTCGTCAATATGCGTTTGTCCTTGACGATGATTGCGCCGATTGCTCTGCCTTGGCGTGCGCAACTCGTCCAAGTGGACACAAGTTGTGCCATATCCATAAATCTTTTGTCCCAGTTGTTCATACTCACTCCGTGCAAAATTTATTCAACGAAACGATAATATCACAAAATCAGTCACAATTCAACAAGGACTTTTCAAAACGCTTGTAAAAATTCAAAAAAAACTTGCATAAAATATTGACAATTGGCAACCTATGGTATAAACTGTTAGCAGTCAGTCGGAAAGACTGCTAAAAATATATTTCAAACTTGAAATCGGAGGCATAATATGACAATAAAACCATTGTTCGACAAGATTGTCATCAAGGCAATCGAAACAAATGAAAAGACCGCAAGCGGAATCGTTCTTCCGGGCGCGGCAAAGGAAAAACCGCAACTTGCCAAAGTACTTGCAGTCGGTCCCGGCGGCACGATTGACGGAAACGAAGTCAAAATGCAAGTCAAGGTGGGCGATACGGTTCTTTACAGCAAATATGCAGGAAGCGAGTTCAAGATCGACGGCGAAGAAGTTGTCATCGTCAGTCAATCGGACATTCTCGCAATCGTTGATTAAGGAGGCTATTTATGGCAAAGCAATTTAAGTATGGCGACGACGCAAGAAAGGCTTTGGAAGCAGGCGTCGACGCGTTGGCAAATACCGTCAAAATCACACTCGGTCCGAAGGGCAGAAACGTCGTGCTCGACCGTCCGTACGGTTCTCCGCTCGTCACGAACGACGGCGTGACCATTGCAAAGGACGTCGTGCTTGCAGATCCGTTTGAAAACATGGGCGCGCAGATCATCAGAGAAGTCGCGACAAAGACGAACGACGTTGCAGGCGACGGCACGACGACCGCATCCGTTTTGGCGCAGGCAATCGTCAAAGAGGGTTTGAAAAACGTTGCGGCAGGCGCAAACCCCATGGTGCTCAAACGCGGCATCATGAAGGCAACCGACATCGCAGTCGACGAACTCAAAAAGATAAGCAAAGACGTTGAAGACAAGACCGCAATCGCGCAGGTGGCGTCAATATCCGCAGGCGACGAAAAGATCGGACAACTCATCTCCGACGCAATGGAAAAAGTCGGCAAGGACGGCGTTATCACTATCGAGGAAGGCAAGGCAATGACCACCGAACTCAGCGTTGTTGAAGGCATGCAGTTTGACAGAGGTTATGTTTCGCCCTATCTTGTCACCAACACCGACAAGATGTCCGCAGAACTCGACAACCCCGTCATCCTCATCACCGACAAGAAAATCAGCAACATTCAGGAACTGTTGCCGTTGCTCGAGCAAGTGCTCAAAAACGGCTTGAAACTGCTCATCATCTCGGACGATATCGAGGGCGAAGCGCTCACGACAATCATCGTCAACAAACTTAAAGGCGTGTTCAACGTCGTGGCAGTCAAAGCGCCCGGTTTCGGCGACAGAAGGAAGGCGTATCTTGAAGACATCGCGATCCTCACCGGCGGCACGTACATCTCGTCCGACCTCGGTTATGAACTCAAAGACGTCACTATCGATATGCTCGGCAGAGCAAAATCCGTGCGCGTCGACAAGGACAACACAACTATCGTCGGCGGCTACGGCGACAGTGCGGACATCGCGGCAAGAGTTGCGTCAATCCGCGCACAAATCGCAGAGTCCACGTCCGAATACGACAAAGAAAAACTTCAAGAGCGTGTCGCAAAACTTGCAGGCGGCGTTGCCGTTATCGGCGTAGGCGCGGCGACCGAAGTTGAAATGAAAGAGAAGAAACTCCGCATCGAAGACGCTCTCAACGCAACTCGTGCGGCTGTTGAAGAGGGTATCGTCGCAGGCGGCGGAACGGCTCTGCTTTCAATCATACCGGCAGTCAAAAAAGCGTGTGCAAAACTCGAAGGCGACGAAGCAACCGGCGCGAAAATCGTACTCCGCGCTCTCGAAGCGCCCGTACGTCAAATTGCCGCGAACGCAGGCATCGACGGTGGCATAGTTGCCAACACCATCATGTCCGCAAAGAAAGTGAACTACGGCTATGACGCTCAAAAGGAAGTTTACTGCGACATGGTCAAAGCAGGCATCCTCGATCCGACCAAAGTCACGCGTAGCGCGCTTCAAAACGCAGCGTCCGTCGCTTCGACGTTGCTCACGACAGAGAGTCTTGTGACAGACATCAAGGAGGCTGCTCCGGCGGGTGGGGCAGGCGCTGTTGGTTCTCCCGAAATGTATTAAAACCTCGCTATTGAGCGAATAACTGTGTCAACGCCCTTTTGTTCTCCCGTCACGTACGATTCAGTACGTTGGGCGGGTTCTCAAAAGGGCGTTTTCGTGTTCTTCATCTCAATAGCGAGGTTTTAAGATAACCACCGATAAAGAGCGAATAACTGCGTCAACGTCTCTTGTTTGCCGACTCATGTACGCTTATGTACATTAGGGTTGTCGCCGGAGGGGCGTTTCCTTGTTCTTCATCGCAATAGCGAGGTTTGTCAACCACATCAAACAACGAAACTGCGCAGATGTGATTACTCAAACAGTCACATACAAGACACTCCTGCGTTGCAACGATATCGCACGGGGCGATGATATCCTCACTTTGTTCGGGTTGCGGAAGGTGTGAAATTTACCGTTCGCGCCGTTGGCGCATATATCAAACGAGCGATATTGTACCCTTTTAGCGCAACATGTCGGAACTTTGTTTAAGCGATATTGTTGCCATTTACGGCAGTGATATCCTCGCTTTGCGAGAGTAATATTGCACGCAAAGCGGCGTTGAGGGTGGAACACCAATACCCGAATAAAATTCCCGTCTTGAAATGGATTAAAGAATGTGTTAAAATTATCAACTGACGGAATATATATATCTCGAATCGGAATGGAAATTCGGTTTCGGATATCTCAAATCACAAAGAATTGTTCGAGCAATGCTCGCAACGTGAGGGAAAATGATAAAAGTTTATATTGACAACGTCGAAAAGCACGTCAAAGAGGGGACGAGGGTTTTGGATTTGCTGCCCGGCGAGGACAGGCACAAGTACGTCGTGTGCAAACTCGGCTCGCAAATCAAGGAACTCAATCGAAAACTGTCGGGCAAGGATGACGGCAAAACCATCGAATTTTTGGGCATAGACAATTCCGAGGCGGTCAAGGTTTACGAGGCAAGTTTGAGATATATCGTTGCAATGGCGTTCCACAATCTCTATCCTGTCAAACGCATTCGCTTCGGCTACAATGCGTCGCGTTCGATATTCTGCAGTTTTGAAAAAGGATTCAATGTGTCGAGGGTTGCCGAGGAACTTCGCCACGAAGTTGACAGAATCATCAAGGCGGATATGCCCATTGAGCGCATCACGGTTTCAACCGAAGAGGCGCGTGCGATTTTTGAAAAAATGGGCAGAGACGACAAGTTGCGCATTTTGACTTTCCGTCCCGAGAGCCTCGTGCATATCTATGCGTGCGGCGATTATTACGACTATTTGTACGCCTACACCGTTCCGACAACGGGGTGCATATTCAGCTACAATCTGATGCCGTACAGCCCGGGCATAATCGTGCAGTATCCGCGCTTCGAACTCAACGCCGAGATTCCCGAATTCGTTGAGGAAAGCACCTATGGGCGCACGCTTCAACGCGCGACGACGTGGGCAAACAAGACGAAAACGCAGACCGTTGCTGACATCAACGACAAGATAGGCGGCGGCAACGAACTCGATTTCGTGCAGATGTGCGAGGCGCGTCACAACTCGATGTTGTCGGAACTCGGAAGAAGGATTGAAAGCGACATCGAAAATATCCGCCTCATATGTATAGCGGGGCCAAGCTCGAGCGGAAAGACGACGTTTTGCAACCGCGTTCGCATCGAACTCATTTCAAGAGGGATAAACCCCGTGATGATATCCATGGACGACTACTACCTCGAGCGCGAAAAGATATGCAGAATTCAGGGTAAGGCGGCAAACGAGGTGGATCTCGAACACGTCAATTGCCTTGACATCGAGCAGTTCAACAAGGATTTGTTTGATCTCATCAACGGCGAAGAAGTCACGCTTCCGTGCTTCGATTTCACCACGGGCAAGAGAGAAAAGGGACGCACGATAAAGGTTGACAAGCACAGCCCGATTATGATTGAGGGCATACACGCGCTCAACGAAAAGCTCACGGCGTCCATACCGAAACACCAAAAATTCAAGATTTACATTGCGCCGCAACTTGCCGTCAACGTTGACGATCACGCGCCGCTCAGCACGACGGATTTGCGACTGATACGCCGAATCGTCAGAGATATGCAATTCAGGAATTATCCCGCAAAAAACACTATCGACATGTGGCAGAGCGTCAGAAGCGGCGAATTCAAGTGGATATATCCGTGGCAGGAGGGCGTGGATTTCGTGTTCAATTCCGCGCTTGCGTACGAGCTTTGCGTGCTCAAAAAACTTGCGTTGCCTGCGCTCAAAGAGATCAAGGACACAGATCCACAATTTCTCGTCGCAAACAGACTCATCAAGTATCTCAAATATTTCAAAACCGTTGAAGACGAAAGTCTGATTCCGTGCAACTCGCTTTTGAGAGAGTTTATCGGCGGAAGTTGTTTCAACGTATAAGGCAGTTTAAGTTGCAAAAACAAGCACAAAACGTTGTTTTTTGTCAAGACACGGCAAAATGCAATTTCAAAACGAAAGAGGGAGTAAAAAGACATTATGGCAAAAATCGCAGTCGTAGGTATGGGACAGGGCGGCATGGTCGCCGCAATAAATCTTGCAAAGCAAGGTCATGACGTCACGATTTTTGAAAAGTCGAAACGCGGCGAAGTGAGTTACGATTGGCGTGACGACATCCGCGCCGACGTTTTCAACGCCGTCGATCTCCCAATGCCCGACGAGGACGTTTACTGCCAAAAGAGCAAGTGGCTGTTCGTGTCGCCCAACGAGGAATTTTCCTTGCCCGTTCCGCCGTGTCCGCCCATGGAAGAAATTTCCGTTTATCGCACGAAACTGTCGGAGTATTTTGCAAAGCAGGCGGAAAGCGTCGGTTGCAAACTCGTCTTTGAATGTGAAGTGCGCTCGCTCGTCATAAAAAACGATTTCATTTTCGGCGTCGTTGCAAACGGCAATGAAGAGTCGTTCGACCTCGTGATTGACGCAAGCGGCATGCGTTCGCCTTTAAGAGCGCAAGTCCCGAACAAATTCGAGGTGCAAGCTCAACCGTCCCGCGACGACGTAATGTGCGCCTACCGCGCGTTTTTCAAGAGGGTTGAGGGCAAAGAACCTCGCGATCCGCAAATCAATTCAACGCTCTATCTCAAACACCTCGGAAGCGTGGGAATAAGCTGGTGCAATCTCAACGAGGACAATCTCGTCGACGTGCTCATCGGCAGAGTGGGCGAATTGACCGACAAGGAAATAGAATACACGATCGAGGCGTTGCGCGCAAGCAATCAAATTCTCGGCACGCAACTCGTGAGCGAGAAAAAGGTTGAAATTTGCCTTCGTATGTCGATTGCAAGAGCGGTCGCGGACGGTTATGTCGCAATCGGCGACAGCGCATTTATGACGATGCCTCTCATGGGCAGCGGAATCGAATCTTCAATGAAAGCGGGCAAGATGTTTGCAGACTACATAGCGAACAACAAAATCACTTCTTTCACCGCAAAGAACATGTGGGGATTTTGCCACGAATACATGACGACGTTGGGCGCGGACTTTGCCTTTGTGGACGTGCTCAAACGTTGGGCGTTGTCGCTCGACCCAAAAACGATAGACTGGGTGTTCGGAGGAGGGCTCATCGAAAAGAGCGACCTTGCTCTAGTCACCACGGACACGAGTGGCGAAAAACCGAAGATGAGCGCAAGATCGGTTTTCAAAAAGGCGTTTTTGTTGCTCGGACATTTCGGGCTCGTGTGCAAAGCGGCGGGATGTCTTATCAGAAGTCTTCACGCAAAGAACGTCGCAAAGAAAATCCCCGCGGTCTACGACGAGAAAAAACTTGCTCGTTGGACGAAACGCTATGACGGATTGATTCGCAGTCGCCGAAACGAGATTGCAATCGAAAATAGTTGACGAGACGGCTCAACTTCACGTTGAAAATATGAACGGCGCGCAATCGCATTGCGCGCCGTTGTCTCTTTACAAAATCCTCTTTCGATGTTACAATATTCAAAAAGAAGTTTCAAACGAAACGCTCATTTGAAGGTATACGATGGACAAACAAAGGCAAAAGTTGGGATTGGTGCTCGAAGGCGGTGGCGTCAAGGGCGCGTATCAAGTCGGCGCGCTGATGGCGATAAGGGAACTTATGGTTGAGTTCGACGGCGGCGTCGGCACGTCCATAGGCGCAATCAACGGCGCGCTCTATCTCGAGGGCGGCTACTCGAAACTTTTTGACGTGTGGAAAGAGATTAAAACCAACACCGTATTCGATTTGAGCGACGCCGAACTCGAGGCGGTGCAGAATCTCGATTTGAAGCCCGCAATTTTGAAAGTGGTGCTTGACAACAAACTCAAAACTTTCAAAATGTTGGAATCTTCCTATGAAAAATCGCAGGAGTTTTTCGAGAGCGTCGTCAACGAGGCGGACATGCGCGCGACGGGCAAGGACTACGGCCTCGTCACTTTTGACGTTTCGAACATGCAACCGTTTGAAAAAATGATGAGCGAGATTGACGAGGGAAAACTCGTCGATTACATAATTGCGTCGGCAACGTTCCCCATTTTTCCGCCGAAAATCATTGACGGCAAAAAGTTTATCGACGGAGGCGTTTACGACAATATGCCAATAAATTTGTTGCATGGTCACGGCTACGACAAGATGCTCGTCATCCGCACGAACGTTGAAAGCAAGCAACCGAAGCGCAAAGTCGAGGGCAATCCCGATTTGTTTTATATAGTTCCGAAAGAGGATTTAGGGCCGGCAATGGCGTTTTCGAGCGCGCGCATACACGCCTACATGAACATGGGCTACGACGACGCAAAGGAACTTATGGACAACGGACTCAAAGAGTTTTTGCTCGGTTGATTCAACCGATTGCATACAGGGTGAAATATGGCTCAAAACAAAATATTGCTTTTGGATTCAAACAGTCTTATGCACAGGGCGTATCACGCGCTTCCCAACCTCAAATCCTCAAAGGGACTTTACACGGGGGCGATATACGGCTTTTTGAGCATACTTTTGAAGATAATCAAGGAGCAGAATCCCACACACGTTGCGGCGGCGTTCGACCTTCACGGGGCTACTTTCCGCCACGAGATGTTCAAGGACTACAAGGCGACGAGAAAACCCATGGACGAGGAACTCCGTCAGCAAGTCGAACCGCTCAAAGACCTCATCACATCAATGGGAATCAAAATCGTCAGCATGCAGGGCTACGAGGGCGACGACATCCTCGGCACGCTTTCAAAGCGTTTTGACGACGAGTGCGTCATCGTCACGGGCGACAGGGACAGTTTTCAACTTGTAAGCCCCACCACAAAGGTTTTCTGGACGAAAAAGGGCGTGAGCGACATCGAAGTTTACGACGAGCAAAGGTTGTTGCAGGACGGATTCACGGTGCAACAATTCATTGATTACAAAGCGTTGAGAGGCGACACGTCCGACAATGTCCCGGGCATATCTGGCGTTGGCGAAAAGACGGCAAAGCAACTTCTTGACAAGTACGGCTCGCTTGAGAGCGTGCTTGCGCATGCCGACGAAATCCCCGGAAAACTCGGACAAAACATCAAATCAAGCAAGGGAATCGCGCTTTTGAGCAAGCAACTCGTCACGATAAATTGCAACGTTCCCGTCGAATGTACGCTTGACGACATTGCATTCACACCCGTTTATTCACAGCAGGTCAAAACGAAACTCGGTGAACTTGAAATCACGTCGCTTGCAAACAGAATGACTTTTGACGGTGCGCAGGACGAAACCGTCGCACCAAAAAAGATTGAAAAGACAATCGTCACCCTCACGACGCAAGGCGAAATCGAGGATGCCGCAAAGGGCGACAAAATCGCAATCCTCATAG
This sequence comes from Firmicutes bacterium TM09-10, assembly GCA_963586735.1. Classification (GTDB taxonomy): domain Bacteria; phylum Bacillota; class Clostridia; order Christensenellales; family CAG-917; genus CAG-475. Next base: position 3,630 of record CAVABL010000003.1, on the reverse strand, counting down.
GACAGGACGTGTCGTTTGCGCTTGACGAAAGAACCGAATACAAGATAAGTTGCGTTGAGGATTTGTTCAGCGAGGGCATAGGGTTTGACGAGGCAATCGAGGTTTTGAAAAAGGTCGCCGCAGGCAAGGAACTCGTGTGTTACGACTTCAAGAATTTAAGCAAGACGTACGGCTTCGAGCAGGAAAAATTCTTTGACGTTATGATTGCCGCTCACCTTGCAAGAGGGAGCGCGCCCATCAAAAACTTGGAGCAGGTTTTGGGTGCAGACGGCTACGAAGTCGGCGCAGTCGAACTGTTTTGCGAAAGTGAAAATTTGTGCGTTCAATTGACGCAACAGGAACTTAATCATCTGTTTTTTGATGTTGAACAACCGCTTTGCGTCGTTTTGCGCAATATGGAAGAGAGAGGCGTGAGGGTGTCCGTCGACGTTTTGAAAACGCTTGAGGCGAAGTATGGCGAGATTATCGACGACCTCACGAAAGAGATATATTCGCTTGCGGGCGAGCCGTTCAACATTGCGTCGCCAAAGCAACTGGGCGAGGTGCTTTTTGACAAACTCGGGTTGCCGCACGGCAAGAAAACCAAGACGGGTTATTCGGTGAGCGAGGACGTTTTGTCAAACCTGGCGGCCGCTCATCCGATTGTGAACGCGGTGCTCGAATATCGTCATTACGCAAAACTTCAATCGACCTACGTCGTGGGGCTTCAACCGCTCGTCAACAGGGGCAGGATTCACACGGAATTCAATCAGTGCGTAACGCAGACGGGCAGACTTTCGTCAACGAATCCCAATCTTCAAAACATCCCGGCGAGGAGCGACGAGGCAAAGGACATCAAGAGTGCGTTCATTCCGAGCGAAAATTGCGTGCTTGTGAGCGCGGACTATTCGCAAATCGAACTCAGACTTCTTGCGCACATGAGCGGTGACGAGCAACTCATCGAGGCGTTCAACCGCGACGACGACATTCACGCAATCACGGCGTCGCAGATTCTCGGCATACCCGTTGACGAGGTTACGTCGCAGCAAAGGCGGGACGCAAAGGCAGTCAATTTCGGCATCATATACGGCATCAGCGGATTCGGACTTGCCGAAAACCTGTCCATTCCTCAATACAAGGCAAAGGAATTTATCTCAAACTATTTCACCATGCACCCCAAAGTGCGTGCGTTTATGGACAAAAACGTTGAGGACGCAAGAGAGAGAGGTTATTCGCTCACGCTGTTGGGCAGACGTCGCAATCTATCCGACCTGAAAGCGTCAAACTATATGGTGCGTTCGGCGGCGGAGCGTATGGCGATGAACACGCCCTTGCAAGGCTCGGCGGCGGACATAATCAAAATTGCTATGCTAAACGTCGAAAAACGCCTCAACGGCATGAAATCCAAGATGATTTTGCAAATTCACGACGAACTTATCATCGACGCGGCAAAGGACGAGGAAGAGCAAGTCAAAGAGATTTTGTCTTACGAAATGGAAAACGCAATCAAACTGTCCGTACCGCTCGTTGCAGAGGCTGCAAGCGCGTCAAACTGGGGTGAACTCAAATGAGAATTGCAGTCATAGGCGGCATAGGCTCGGGCAAAAGCGAGGTCATGAAAATTGCAAAAGAGAGGGGATTTTTCTGCTTGAGCGCAGACGAAATCAACGCAAAATTGCTTCAAACGCCCTTGTACATACAAAAAATCGCGGCGGCGTTTCCGTCGGCTGTCAAGGACGGAGCGGTTGACAAAAAGGCGCTTGCCGACATAGTTTTCAACGATGAGATCGAGCGCAAAAAACTCAACGCAATCGCTCATCCCGAGATTATGCGCGAGATTGCCGAGTGCAAACAAAGTCCGCTTGCCGTCGAACTTCCGCTTTTCATTGAGGGCGGCGACGAGGCGTTTGACGAAATCGTGTATGTCAGGGTGCCTGTTTTGACGAGAATTTTGCGTTTGAAAAAGGACAGAGGCATGAGCGCAAAGCAGGCGATTGCACGCATACGCTCGCAAGTGCCGTCCCGCGTTCTGCGCGCCAAAGCGACAATCGTGATAAACAACGACAAATCTCTCAAAGCGCTAAAAATCAACGCGAACAAAATCCTTGACGACATACTCAAAAGAACGACGTAAAAAAACAATTTGTAAAATTTTCAACTTCGTGTTAAAATGAACAAGTAAACAAGTAAACAAGTAAATCATATCCCGACAAGGATTCAAAAGGAGAAAATTATGATAAAAGGCAAAACAATCGTCATCACGGGCGCAAACAGCGGCATCGGTCTTGAAACGCTCAAACTGCTTGCAGAGGGAGGCAACAAGATTTTGGCAGTGGACTTGCGCACGGACAGAATCGAAGCACTCAATCTGAAAAACGTATATCCGATGGTGTGCGACGTTTCGACAAAGGAGAACGTGGACGGCATTTTCGCAGAGGCGACCGCCAAACTCGGCTCAATCGACATATTCTTTGCAAACGCCGGCTTCCCATATTACGAAACGATGAACTACGTCAACTGGGAGCGCGTCGAGGACATCTTCAAAGTAAACGTTTATTCACCCATTTACACCTATCAAAAGTACGTTGAATATCTCGGCGGCGAACCGGGGCATATGGCAATCACGGTGTCGGCAATCGGCAAACTCGCGATGCCCGGCTACACCCTTTACAGCGCAAGCAAATTTGCGATGCAGGGCTTCCAGCAAGGTCTGCGCTACGAGTTGCCAAAGAACGTCGCTCTCACTTGCCTCTATCCGATTGCCACCGACACGGGCTTCTTCAAAAAAGCGGTTGAAGGGCAGGAGGGCAAAGTTATTCGCGAGCGTCCGTTCCCCGTCCAAAAACCGCAACACGTCGCAAAATGTATGGTCAGAGGCTTGGAGCACAAACGCAAATTTGTCAATCCGTCCAAACTCTTCACGTTTGCACAATTCCTGTTTGCAATCTGCCCGCCGATCAAGTGGTTCTATCTAAAGCTCGAAAAGAATAAGTTGGCACGTTTTGAAAACGCCACAAAATAGCGAATAACATCGTCAGAACCGTCTTCTCGTTCGGTCACGTATTACACATCGTTAGGCCGCCCGTGCAGACAGTTCTTTCTTGTTCTTCATCTATTTTGAGCCGTTTTACGGCACAAAAAGCGAGTAAGTAACCGTTTTACTGCAAAAAAGCGAACAAACAATCAAAAGGCACAAAAACGCAAGTCCCGATTCAAAGCGAATCGGGACTTTTCGTATCAACTTTCACGACCTATGAGATAGTCAACGCTGACTTCATAATGGTCGGCAATAAGGATAAGTTGGGCGATACTCGGTTCGCTATGCCCCGATTCCCAGTGTGAAATTGCCATTTTTGACATGTTCAAAACACGTCCCAAATCTTGTTGAGATTCATTGTTTTCCATTCTCAATTCTTTCAACCGCGCTTTGAACTCCATACTCAAATTGTAACTAACCCTGTTACGAAAATATTGACAGTAACAAAAATTGTTACTATACTATTATATATAAGCCTCTATAAACAATTTAATTCAACACGGAGGAATACAAAGCAATGAAAAAATCGGGTAGAACAGCTATTTTGGCGGTGTTGATCGTCATTCTTTCGGCATTACTTTTCGTGGCGTGCGATAAGGGAAACAAAACTAACA
>CAVABL010000002.1:0-25765 GCA_963586735.1 Firmicutes bacterium TM09-10 | reverse complement strand
GGTGATGTCTGCAAGCACGTAGTCGCCGTCCGCTCTTGCAACGCCGTAGATTGCCGTTGCCATATAGGAGTTATTGCTTCTTGCGTTCTTGATGAATCTGTCGATGTCGGACCAATCGAAGTATGCGTCAAACGTATTGCCGTCAATCGTTGTGACGTTCACGACGTTTGCAAGGTGCGACGAATCCTTGTGGATGAACGTGTCGATGACGATCGTGCGTTCCGAAATGTTTGTGACGTATTCGATCTTTCTGTTCAGAACGTAAACCGTGATTTCGCCGTATTCCTCGTTGTAGTCCTTGCCTGCGTTGTATCTATACGTCACCTTGACCGTGTACTTCTTGCCGAAGTAGTCGGAGACGGTTGCATAGAACTGTGCGTCGTCAAATTCATAATACGCCTTGACGATTTGTTCCTTGTTCGTGCCGTTGACTTTGACCTTGACGTCCGCGCCGTTTGCAAAGAGCGTATTCTTGATTCCGACGGGATCGAGATCGTAAACCGAGCCGTCCGCGAGAGCGATGATGCCCGCCTTTGCGACTTTGACGGTTGCGGTGACGTCGCTTTCAAGATATTCGCTCTTTATCGTAAGCGTCATAAGTCCGTCGTAGCCGTCCGTTGCGGTGTAGTTGTCGCTCCAGCCGAGCGTGACGGGGATTCGTTTGTCGTTCACGTTGAGCGTCGTTGCTTTGAGCAAGCCCGCATAGAAGTTATCCGCGCTCAATTCGACGTTGAATCCGCCCTTGTACGATCCGTTGATGCCGTCGAGCGTGAAGTCGGTGTTGATCTTGAACGTGAAGTCCTGAACGACGATTTCGCCGTTTGCGAATTCGCCGATTACATACGCCTTGCGCGTGAACGAACCGCTTGCGACTTCATCGCGTGTGGGCATGCTCGCGTCAACCCAGTGGAGCGGCACGTCGTTGTATGCGACTCCGCCCGTCGTGACGGTTGCCGTGGTTGCAAACTTAAACTCGTCAAACACATCGTAAGTCGTGCCCTTTCCAGCGAACGAGATATCGACCTTTTCGTTGAATCCTTCGAGATAGATTCTTGCCGTGAAGCCGTCCTCTTGCGGATAGCGCAACGAGAGTTCGTCAAAGAACGCATACTTGCGTTCGACGTATTTTTCGCCGTTCTCGTCGGTGACGATTTCGTCCTTTTCGGGTGCGGAATTGTCAAGCCACTTGACGTCAACCGTGAGTTCGCTCTTGCCTTGCGCCGTCGTTACGGATGCCTTTGAAGGCAAGTTCCAAGCGTTGAACACGTTATACGTGAGTTCGAGCACTTTGTCGCCCTCGCCTGCTATCTTGCCGCCCTTTGCGGTGAGCGTTCCGTCCTCGAATTCTCCGTTTATGAAGTTGTACGACGGGATGTTCATATTGATTGCGACGCGTTGATTGCCTATCGTCGCATACGCTCTGTACGCAAGTCCGTTTACGCTCAACGTCGGCAATGCGCTTGTGAACGACGCAATGTACGCAATATACTTCTCGCCGTTTGACAAGTTCACCAAAACGGATGTTCCGCCGATTGCGTCGCCCCAGTCGCTCGTCTTGAAGTAGTCGGTCGGGTTGGTTGCAAAGTTGATAGGATCGATGCCGTACGCAGTCGTCTTGACAATATTGCCTTCCTCGTCTGTTTGCGTGACGATATGCGTTTGCTCGTAAACCGTGCCGGTGTACTTGCTTTGATCTTTGAGTTTTTCATTGAGTGCGGCGAGTTTGACGTTTCGATCCTCTTCGGTGAGAATTTCAAGCGATCTTACGTATGCCGCAACGTCGCCGATCTCCTCGTCACAGAAGAAGTTGACCGACGTGATCGTCTGTTTTTCGACGTTGAGACGGATAGTTATCTTTTGCGCCTCGTAGATCTTGTCGCCGTTCTCGTCGACGTTTCCTGTGTTGACGAGAGCAAGCGCGTTGCCGTTTTCGTCAAGCACCTTTGCCTCGACCTGTGCGTAAATCGTGCCGCCGTCAAAGATATTCTGCGCCGCTTTGAGTTTTGTGCATGCGGCGTTGGTGTAATACTTCACCGTGCTCCAATCGGGGTACATCGTGTATTGCCCCGTGCCGATTGACACGCTATAACTCTTGCGTGCGTCCGTATTGAACCAAGTCGGGTTGAACACGTCTTCCGCCTCGACGGTTTCGTCAAACGTCGTCGCTTTGCGCTCGTTTATCTTGATTGGCACGTAGACCGTCTGTTTACCGCTGAATTCCGTGCCGATGACGAATTTCGCATAGAGCGGATAGCGCGTCGAGTTGCTATAACCGTTGTAGGTGATTTCATCCGCCGTCAGTTTGTGCACGGAGTTGTTGTATGCGTCGAAATATCCGTTGCCGATCTTGACGTAAGGCGCGGAAACTTCGAGTCCCGAACCGACGTTCAAAGTCTTTTGAACCTTATTGCCGCTTGCGTCCTTGACGTAGAGTTTGAACGTAGAGCCGAGCGAGTCCGCCGTGATTGCGGAATACTTGTATTGATCGAACGTCACGTCGTTGACCATCGAATCGTAAACGTACGGATTGACGACGATTCTCACGTTGACTTCTTGTGCGAGGTATCCGCTGAACGTTTCATTCTTGCCGACAAAGCCGTATGAGTCGTCGCCGATAGTCTTCTTCGTGACCGTAGTCGAAATGCTGAACTTTTGACCGCCGACTTTTGCCTTGACCGTCACGTCGATTCCTTTGTAGAAGTTGACCGTTCCGTTTGAGGTGATTTGGTTAATCGCCTTGTTGAGTTCGCTCAAATCCCACTCGACGTCGAAGTTGTTCATCGAGCTTTCGTTTGCAAACTTACCGCTGACGACCGTGAAACTGTTGAGATAATCCGCAAGTTTCGACGTATTCTTGTCAAGCGCAATCGAGTCGAGTTCGAGATACGTCGTGTAGTTGCCGTCCTTGTCGCGCGCGCTCTTTAGCGTCACGGGCGAGGTGTCCGCAGCGGACGTCGCCATCGTGGTGAGCCTTGAAATCTTGTAGTTCTTGGCATTGAGTTCAAGCGTGTCCTTGACTTCCTTGCCGAGTCCCCATTGATACGTGAATCCGACTTTGACGACGTTGGTTGAATCGCCGCTCTTCCAATCTGTCGAGCCTTGCCAATCGTACGTGAAGTCGTCCGTATCCCACGCGATAGTACCCGCCGGGAATTGCTTGCCCGTCGGCAAGTTGGCGCGACTGAGCACATAGTAAGTCTTCGTTCCCACGCTGACCGTCTTATATTTGCCGTCGCTATCCTTGACGAGTCCCGCCACGTATGCCGGCATCAACAGATATTTGTTGCCGTCGGAGTTGAGATTGTCCTCCGCTCCGTTATTCTTTTCCTCAGTGGTGGGTTGAGTGAGGATTTGATACTTGCTGCCGTCAATCGTCTGATACGGCGCGCTGCCGAACGGATCGATTACCGCGTACGCCATATTGCCGAGCGAATCGGTGAGATACGTGCCGAACGTATACGATCCGGACGTAAACGAAATCTTCACGAGATCGGGCAGTGCCGACATATACGTGTTCTTCGTGCTGTCGATGTCGAGCGAGAGCGATTTTGCGTTGAAACTGCCGTCTGCGTCCTTATACAAGCCTTTGACGGATTGCAACTCTTTGTCGTTTGTGACGTAAACCGGGATTGCGTAGAGCACCGTGTTGAGCGCGTAGCCGTAAACATAGCCCGCAAGCCGTCTGCCGTTCGGATCCACCGTTTCGGAAGTTGCCGCCGTCAAATCGACGGAAGCCGCGTCCCAAACGATAAACGTACCGGTTGCGTCCTGATATTGACTGCCTGCGTTGTAGGAGGTCATTTGATCGCTTTCGCTCCAAATCGGGAAGTTGACCTGCGCTTTTTGCGGGAAGAGCGTTGAATCGAAGAAGAAACTGTCTCTGAGTTCAAAGTCCTTTCTTGCGCCGCCCGAGAGAGCGTAGCCCTTTCTCGTTGCAGGATCTTCGATGACGATTTCCTTCGGAGGTTCGACGCCGATGTTGCTTGCGCTTTCCGAATCGTCAAATTGCAACAATCCCGTCGTATAATCGGTATTGCCGATGCTGTACGGCGTTATGCGGAGCATAAAGAAGTCCCATGCCTCGCCGATTGACGTCGTTGTGGTAGTGCTGTTTTCAACAGTTCCGCTCACTGCGCCGCCGCCGTTGATCATAAACTTCATACTGCCTTTGTCCGTCGATTGCGCCTTGTTGTAGAGCATTGACGTTCCCGTGCCGTTCTTTCTGCCGTTGACCATAATTTCAATGGCTTGAATTCCTGGTTTGACGGTGTAAGTCGTCTTGGAGTCGTACTCGCTCGCCTTCGGATTGAGGTCGATGTAGATGTTGATTGACGGGTTAATCACGCCGCTTGCAAACGGAAGCGGGAGTATACCGCCGATGAGTTTTTCAAGGTCTTCAAGCGATGATGCCGCCAAATTCTTAATTGTTGACCAGCTTGCAATGCTGACGTTGATTGCAGGCACTGCAACGCACTTGATTATCCACTTCACGAGCGTAAGCGGAATCGAACGCATGAACGGTTCGACATAGTTGACTTTGTCTTGCGTGGAAGCGTTTGCTTTCACGAGAGTGTCAAGTCCGTTGAAGAATTTCGTGATTTCGTCGGTATTGCCGATTGCCGTGTTATTCTTGCCTGCGTTTTGAATGATAACGTCGCTGAGCGACTTGTTCGTTGAGTTGCCGATTCTTGTTACGTCTGCAAAATACGGTTCGCCGTCATCGCCGTCGATGCCGTCTTTGAGCAAGCCCATGACGATGCACGAAACCGCAATGATCAATTCGTTGTATGCGTCTTTATTGAGTTCGATCTTTGCAGAGATCTTGCCTGCGCCGCTTGAAACCGCCGTTGCGTTGTCAAAGTACGGCCAATATTCATAACTGTTGAACAAATTGACGTCAACGCTCTTGATGAGGTTGTCCGTCTTGATGGGATATGAATACGATCCGTCCGATTGCCAACCTGCCGCCGTCGTCATGATGTCAGCCGCAGTCTTTGCGGTCGGATATTCGTACGTCGCATCGTCGCCGTCCGTTCCGCTGACGAGCGCAAGCATCGGTGAACTGCCGAGCATGCTGCCCAAATCGATGCAGTTAAGCACGCTGCTGAGATTCTTAACCCAACCGATGAGCGTACCTTCAAGGCTGATATCCGTGAGGAAGATGTTGTTGCCGCCAACGATGACGTTGAGTTTTGCATCCGAGCGTGTGCTCTTAAGTCCGAGTCTGATGTTGTATCTTCTGTCGGTATCGTTGCCGTCGACAAGGTTGGTTGCGATGAATTCCTTTCTGCCCGACAAAGTGATGCTCGAATGGTCGTACGAGCCGTATGTGTCGCTCTTAAGGATTGCTTGCCACACCTTGTTTTGGATGTTGATATTGAGACCCGGTTTCAAGTTGTCGATGACGTTTTGCACAAGCGACATCAAGCCCGACGTCTTCGAGTAGGTCAAGCCCGCATAACCCGTTTTGACGGAGTTGATGAGTTTTTCGGTGTCAACCTTGCTTTCGCCGAGACCGAGGTCGACGTTCTTGACTGCGATATTCGCGCCCGTGCCGACGCTGTCGAGTTGAGCGTTGAGGTTGACGGAGTCGAAACCGCTTTCGTCGAGGTTGACGTCAAGTTTGACCGACTTGATTGGCGGAAGTTCTATGCTGCCCAAATCGATGTTGAGCATGCCGATGAGCGTTGAGATGAAGGCGCTGTCAAACGACACGCTGAGACGTCCGTTTTCGATGTCCACTTCCAGATACAGCGCGCTTGCCGCCGCCGCTTTTGCCTCTGCGCTCGTTTCCGCGTCCGACGTAGTTGCGTCCGAACTTACGGTTGCGTCTGCCGATTGTGCGTAATTCGGCGATGCGCCGAGCAAGCCCGCAATGCCTTGGAACTTAATCTTGCCGAGGCCGAGACCGCTCGCGTCGATATACAGAGCGTCCGAGAAGATTGCGTTGCTCGAATAACCCGCCTGCGTTGCCGTGCCGAGTTCCCACTTGCCGTCGGACTCGGACTGTTTCATAAGTCTTGAAGAGCCGAGGTAGTAGAGACTGAGAACCGTCGAGTTGATCGGATCGCCCGCCTTGACGTCGACCGCGATATCGCTGAACAGGATGCCGCCGATGCCGTAGGCAAGGATAGGCGCAAGGTTGACGTTTGCGGCGATGTCGATGGTGAGGTTGACCGCCTCGCTTGCGAACGTGATGTTGATGTCCGCCATCGTGTACTTATAGAATGTGCCGGATGAATAATCCTTGCTCGTGTACACTTCGTACGTGTCACCGCTCTTTGTGTACACTTTGCCGGTGTATTCCGTCGTGCCGTCGTAAAGTTTGCCGTTTGTGACGGTGAGTGCTTCGAACTTGCCGAACAGCGATTGTCCACCGAGCAAGTTGCCGAGCAAGTCAATCAACCAACCCGCAAGCGAATCGTCATAACCGTTATCGCCCGGTTTGAGATTCTTTGACGTCATAGTGACTTCGAGCGAAGCCGCAAGTCCGATTGTGGGCAGATTGAGGCTCGAGATGTCAAACGTCGTCGTACCGCCGATGAGGCCTTCGAGGTCGAGCGAGAGAATCTCGTAATAGCCCGACGGAGCAAGCACTCTCTTGTAGTACGTCGTGTCCGTTGAGGTCGTGCCGTTGAACGCCGAGTATGTGCCGTCGGAGTTCTTCGTATATTTTTGTCCCTCGAACGTTGCGACCGTCGCGATTTCGACGTACTTGTCGGTGCAATTGAGATTGAACGTATCCACAACCGAGTTGCCCTCGATGTTCTTGGATATATCCATTGACGGAATATCGAGGCAGAAGTACAAGCCGTCGCTGAATCTGAGGTTGAGGCTGAACGTTGTCTTGTTGCCGTTCTGATAGTAGTCGCCCTTCGTTCCGTCCGTCACTTCAACGTATCTCACGCCGTCCTTTTTGTAGGTTGTTCCCGTATATTCGTTCTTTTCCTCTTCGCTTGCAAACTTGACGTACTTCTTTGCGCCCGTTGTCGATGAGTCCATTCTGAAGAGCAAGTCGCCGACGTCGGGGATGAGATTCTTTTGTTCCATACCGCGAATCTGCATTATCTTCTTATAGATTGCGTTGACAAGATCCGCATTGAGTTGGAGCAACAACTTTTGCGGCGTGACGTTGATCATGAAGTACGCGTAGTTTTTGAGATGATCTTTGTTGTTTTCAATCGTCTGAATATCGACGTTGCTTGCAACGCTTGCGCCCGATGCGGTGTTCTCTTCCTCTGTTGCAAGGAACTTGCCGAGCGTGCTTTCAAGCAAGCCCGTGAGGTTGAGGTCGGTGACCGCAATCTTTGCCGTATTGCCGAGAATACCGCTCAAATCGACATAAATCGTGTCTTCGACGAGATATATGCCGATGAGCGTCTTCTTTACCGAGCCTTTTGCGTGCTTGTTGAGTTGCAAACCGAGTTCGACTTTGAAGTTTTCGACGTCGATGTTCGCAACGAGGTCGAGCATTAGATATGCGCCCGAATCGTTGCCGAATTCGTTGACGATGTTGAGTTTGAGTTGCGATCCGCTGATTGCGCTGTCGGGATTGATGAGTCCCATCACGAGATCGAGGATTTCACTCAAATCGATGACGTTCGCGTTGCCTGCATTACCGCTGCCGTACAACGAAATCTCGATTGACATTTCAAGATGCGCGGTTGCGTTTTGCAATGCGACGTATTTGTCGTATGTTGCGTTTCTCGCATAGCGAGTGCCTGTGTCCGCAGTCGTTGCAAGGCGATACGTTTCGCCGTCCTTGACAAATTCGCCGTTTTCGGATTCGACGTATTCGTAGTTGACTTTGCCGTCCGCCGTCTTATCGGCAAACACGCTGTCCTTGTCAACGGAGAAGTCCTTGTTGACTTTTGCGTAGATTTTGCCGAGCGATACCGCCACTGCAAAGTCGCCCTGTTTGAGATATGCGCCTTTTCCGTTCTCGTTCTTTGTGAACTTGTCGTTCGTGACGTCATAATCGTAGGTGTCGCCTGCCCATGCGGGATATGCGTACGCAACGAGAGCGTAGTCGTCGGTTGACATCAACACATAAGTGTTGTCTTTGTCAATCGTTCCGTCTTCGTTGGTGACTTTGCCCTCGGTGTAAGTTCCGTCGCTTTCCTTGACAAACGTCGTGCCGGTCCAATCTTCGGACTGCGTATACTTGCCGCTTGCGCCGTAGTATGCGTTGAAGTCTGCAACCGTGTCATAGAAGAGCGTGCCGACTTTGAAGCCGAGGTTGATGTCGATGCTGGGCGAGTTGCCGTAGAAGTTTATAGTGACGCCGCTGGTGTCCTTCGTATCGGTCGTGCGGAGTTTGGGCAGGAATTGTCCTATGCCGCTCAAAATCTCGTTATCGCTGTCCGCAAGCATACCGATGAGGTCGGCGATGAGAGTTTCGTTCAAACCGATGTTGATGAAGTCGTTTGCGAAGAGCAATCTGCCAACGACGACGTCGATGATGTTCCAAATGTTTGCGGGGAGAATACCGGTGTTGACTTCGTCGTCGTCCGCCGCAACGCTTGCTTGCGCAAACGCCGTCGATGCGTCACCGCCGAGGATGCTCGACAAATCGAGCCCTTCGATAACGCCGTACGAGAAGAAGTCGCCCCAACCGACGATGTCGCCGATTTCGCTCACGTCGATGTTGAGATAGAGTTTGCCGTTCTTGATTTCGACCCACAAATAAGCGTGCGGTTTCTTATCGCCGTGGAAGTTCGTTTCATACGTCAAGTCAACGTAAATCTTTGCGCCTTCGAGCACCTGCAAAATGCCGACGCTTGTGTCACCGCCGAGCATCTTGACGAGGTTTGCCGTCTGCAAGTAAACCTTGACGTCGAAGTCAAAACCGATAAGGCTTTGGAATTCCTTGCTGTTTTGCAACGACGTTGCGATGAAGTAAACGTATTCTGCGATTTCCTTGCTGTCGATGAATCTCGTGAGTTGATACGTCCAGTTGATGACGTCGTTGAGTGTCATCGCGATGTTCAAATTCAAACCGAGTTCGATGCATTGAAGTTCGGCGAGCATGCTTGCCACGTTGAATTCCGCACCGCCGAGCAAATCGCCGAGGTTGAGCGAAAGTGCTTTGGTATAGTTTGTGAAATCGGTGACTTGTTTGAACACCGTCGCGCTCGGATAAGCCGCCTTGAACGCGTCTGCTTCCGCCATATCCGTGCAACCGTCGTTGTTCGTGTCAATCGGATAGTAAACCTGTTTGTTGAACGTCACTTTCCTTGCGATTTCGCTCTCGGACGCACTCGTATAATCGCTTGCCAAAGCGTATTGCAACGCACCGCTTCCGGTGTAGCCTTGCAATTCGTCCTTGTTCGTACGCACGTAGTTGCTGTTTTCGTCAACGATATAGAGCGTGCCGGTGTATGCGGCAAATTGCGACGTGCCCACGAGGTATCTGTAATTGCTTCCCGTGACGTTGTCGTTGCCCGCAATGTCGTTGAGTTTTTCGTGGACGGGCATATAGATTCCGTCAACGTCGGTGTAGACGATATCGTTATAAGCGGTTTGTCTTGTCGCGAGCAATTGACTCATGACGGGCGCCGCTTTCATATATCTGTCTTCCGGGCCCGCAATCTTGCCGTCTTTGCTCTTGTAGATTGCATATCCGCCGCCCTCTTCGGCAGTTGCGACGTACAATCCGTCCGTGGACGTTTCAAGCGTATACCCGTCGGCTTTTCTGAAAAGTTTGCCGTCGTAGGTTTCTTTTTCCGTTTCGGCAAGTTCAACGTATGCGTTGTTGACTTGCTTATAGATTTTGCCCGTATAGGTTTCTTTCTCTGCTTCGGCAAGTTCAACGTATGTTTCGCCCTTGAAATAATAGTCGTTTCCGTCCTTATCTCTGAAGAGTTTGACGTAGTCTTTCTCGTTGAAGTTCTTTCCGTAGTAGTTGCTATAATCGTTATTCGAGTTGTCGCGATAGAAGTTTGCATAGTAGAAGATATCCATCGAGCCTTGTTGCATTGCAATGATGGTCTCCTTCTTGCCGAACGCTATGCTTGACGATTCGTCCGTGCCGTTCATACCTTGGATATTAAGACCGAGATTGAACACGGGAATATCGCCCTTCTCGTTGAAGAGAATTGCGCCAATCGTGATGTCGTACGGATTGAGATTTTGTTTGAGATAGACTTTGAGGTTCGGCAACAAATCCGCGATGCTTGCGTTGTCGGGCAAAAGTTCTTTGACGAGCACTTTTGCAAAGCCCGACGTCACATTGAGAGCAAGCGCGTTGGTGAATATGTTGACAAACAAACTCGTCGTGTCCGCACTTTGCTTGTCGGGATTCTTTTCCGTGACCGAGTCGGATGCGACTGCTGCGTCCGCAGAACTCGTGCCGATGTTTGCAACGAGCCCCGAGATGACGTCTTCGAGCGAATATTCGCTCATATCCACAAAGAGTTTTGCGTCTTTGCCGAGCAACGCCTCTGCGTCGACGTACAAGCCCGCCTTGCCGGTATCTTTGTCGTTGTCGTAATAGATGCCGAGAATATGCGGTTTCGTGCCGTCGAGGAGTTTGCCATCGTAGTCGTTGTTATCTCTGTCAACGCTCGTGACGTAGTTGCCGTTCGTCATCAAGTCGTTCTGCTCGCCCCACACGTCGATTGCAACGTCGAGGTCGCGCACGTCGATTCCGAACGACGGAAGAATGTAGAGTTTGAAACTGAGATTGAGGCGGAGCGAGAAGTAGACGTTGAACGTCATATCTTCTGTTATCTGGAACTTGCCCGTGAGTGCGCCCACGATGCCGCCCAGCACGTCGCCCAACGCTTCGTCCACCTTGCCGTACTTGTCGCCGAGTGTGCTGTTGACAAGCACATACAGGTTGTTGTTTTCTTTGAGTGTATCCGCGTCGTCGGTCGATGCGAGTTTGACATAGTCGCCGTGATACTTCTTGTAGAGTGCGTCTTTGACCGCGTCCGTCGTGAGAGCGGTCTTGTGGATGCTCTCGTACACTTCCTCATACGTTGCGTAGTCGAAGTAAATCTTGCCTGCTTGAACAAACAGACTGCCTCTCAACGCGAGCGAGAGGAAATAGAGGTCGTCGCTGTCAACGTATTCGTCGTATGCATAATCGTCATACTCGGGCTTGCTGAAATCGGGTTGCGTGACGGAACTCGTCTGTTGCACCTTCACCCAGTATTCGTTGCTCGGCGTAGTCGTATCGTTTGCGTCGAGAAGCACTTTCTTTTGCGTGTTGTAGGTGTATCTTCTATAGATAAACACTCTTTGCATCAACACGTACGCGGTGTCCGTCTTGACGTAGTATTCCGTACCCTCGGTGTCCATTTCGACGAGGAAGTTCGGGAATTCCGCTTTGCTGTTTGCCGCCTTTTCAAACGTATTTGCGCCCTTCTTGACGTACAGCGTATTCTCGTTGATTTCGATGTATTGCGACTTATATTCGTAGTAGCGCGGATAGTTCGTGCCGTCCTCGGTGAAGTACTTGTTGAAGTCAAACTTGCTGTTGGTGTAGTAGTCAAACTTCCAGTTGCTCGTTCCGTCGCTTTCCTTGTCGACGCTCGTGTAAATATCCTCGTTTTTGTTGACGTAGCGCGCGCCTGCCGCGATATTTGAAATATCGTAGTTGTTCATTGCGTCTTCGCCCGTGACGTACTCGAATTCCGTCACTCCAACAATCGGCGCGTTGATTGCGAGCGACACTTTATGATTCCACAAATAGAGGTTGATTGACACGAACTCGTTCTTTGCTTTGAGCGGTTCGACGATAAAGTATTTCGCATCCGCAACGGAGTATTCTTTCGTGGTTTCGTTATACTCGTAAAGTTCGGGCACTCTGAGTCCGTAGATTTCTTGCAAATGGTACGTATTCGTCCCGTCCGTCACCTCGTCGATCTTTGCGCAGTTGTTGATTTGCGCTTGCGTTGCCTCCGAGTACTTGACGTAGTTCGTCGTGCCTCCGTTCGTCACCTTGAGGTAGGATTCCACCTTCTTGATTGAGTAATACTTATATTCGTTCTTACCGTCGACGTTTGCCTTGACTTTTGCGTTATACTCCGCAAGTTCCGTCGTCGACATATCGTTCTTTTGAACGAATGCGCCGTCGCTCGTCTTGTAGTAAACGCCTTCCGTATAGTTCTCGCCGTAGTATTCCGTTATGTCAAACAGATATTTCGACTTATTGAGCACGCGCTCGAAGTCGTTCACGAGAGCCTTCTTTTGTGCGTTGTAGTCGGACGCTGTCTTATCGAGCGCATGGACCTTTTCGATGAAGTCAAACATCTTCGTGCCGACGTTTTCGTATGTATATCTCGTGTTGTCGGTATAGAGCGTGACGTTTGGTTTGTTGACAAAGCCGTCCTCGTCGAATTGGATTGCGTTCTCACCCATGATGAGCGAGAGGATACTGTTGAGATAGTCCGCTTTTGCAAGCACTCTGACGTATCTCGACGTCACTTGCAAGCCGTACGCAAACGTTCTTATATAGCCGAGAATCTTGTCGTCCTTGACGAGCGGGAAGGAAATTCCGCCGTCCTCGTCATCCGACGTCGTGTCGTCCGCAACCATTGCGTCGGACGCGCTCGAAGAGGCGAGCAAACTGCCCACCAACGAACGAATTTCGTTTGCGTCTATGCGCAACGAGGGCAGGTTGAAGTAGCTCAAATCGACGAACAAACCGCCGTTTGTACGCTTGTAGTTGCCCTTCGTATTCTTGTAGCAGTAGCTCGAATCGTACGAATATCTCGTGCCGGCGTATTCGCTTGATGTGATGTATTGATATTTGCCGTCCGTGCCGAGATAATAACTGCCTCCCTTCGTCTCGAAGTAGTGGTCGTATCTCTCGCTCGGGTCGACGTAGTTTGCGCTGTTCGTATCGTTTCTCTCTTCGTCGGTGAGCAACGAGAATTCGCCGCCGATCATATACACGCCGAGCATATCGTGATATTCCGTATCGTTACCGCCCTTCGTTTGCAATCTGACGCTGAGATTGACGTAACTTGCGATGTCGGCGATGAGACTCGTGAGTTGGTCGGTGTTGTTTTTGAGTTGTTCGATGACTTGTTTGAGCAAATCGAGAACGCTGAACAAGTCCATATCCCCGTCAAACTGGTCGCTGTCACCAACGTATTTGACGAGTTCGGTGCGCATGAAGTTGAGCAACGCGGCAATCTGGATATCCGCGTCGACGACGAGTTGCAGCGAGCGTTCGACGTCGCCGTTGGTGTCCGACTGCGCCTTGATGACGAGCAATTGGTCGTCCGTAAGGCTCGGGAAGAAGGATTGAAGCACTGCGCTCAAATCGATGTCGTTGCCGTCGCCCGTCTTGAATTGCGTCGAGATGTCGATTGTTTCGCTGAGCGTGAATCTGTCGACGTCGTCCATATTCGTATACTCTGCAAGTTCGTCGCCGCTGAGGACGTACGTGCGCGAGTTGGTGAACGCGACGTTGAGATTCTTGATTGCAAGCGACAGTGAAAGCGTGGTGTCGTATTTTGCGCCGTCTTTCACGAACGACTTGTTCGCAACCGCGCCGACGGTGAGTTTGTAGATATCGACCGCAGATGTTTCGCTTGCCGTGAGGTCCTCGCCGATAATCGTGCTGCCGGCAGCGTCGGTGTATTCCTTGTAGACTTCGCTTCCGTCGCTCTTGCCGTTGTCGACGACCTGTCTCAAATAGAGTTTATTCGATTCCGTGCTGTACGAAATTCTGAATTTGCTGTAACGTTCCGCCGCCAAAACGCTCATATCGGGAGCGATTGCGCGGATATACGTGCCGTTGCTTTCCTTCGTGTAGTAGCCGTTGTCGTCTTGTCTGAACACGTAGTACGCGCTCGTCTCTTCTTTGACTTTTGCGATGAGAGCGGTCTTTTCGGCTTCCGTGCCCGTGTAGGACGAATCCTTGTTGTATCTGTCGCCGTCAAGTCCGAGCGCAACGCCGACGGAGAGATTGAGACTGTCCGACGTATTGAGTTCGACCTGCACGCCGCCGTTGACTTCCTGATAGAACAAGTCTTTGATGTCGAATCCGAGCAAATCTTCGGGGATATATTCGATGATAGTGTCAAAGAGTTTGTTGCCGAGTTTCAAGGTGAGCAAGTCTTTGTCGATGAGCACCGAAAGAGCAAGTTCCTTGTCGCTGAGGCTGACCGTGCTCGATTGAGCGTCGCTCGTCTGTGCGTCGCTTTGGAATGCGTTGCTTGCAACGAACGCGTCGCCCGACGACACCGCCTTTGACGACGAGCCTGCAACGAACATCTCTTCGTCGTCGAAGTCGATGATGTAGTCTTTGAGCATTTCGGCGATATTCAGCCCGCCGATTGCGAATTTCTGGATGTTGAACGCCTCTTCGAGATTGACGTAAATGGTGTTGTTGACGTAGTATGCGCCAAGCCACACGCTCTCGTATCCCGTTTCTGTGACGTTGATGAGTTCGATTTTGAGTTCGGACTTCGTGAGGTCGTAGATATCGACCATGAGCGAAACGTCAAGTCTGAAGTGCGCCGACGTATATCCCTTCGTCGTTGTGGGCATTTCCACCACGACGCCGGTGAGGTCGCCGACGATTGCGCTCAAAATCGTGCCGAAATCGAGCGTGCCTTCCGTCATACCGAATTCAAATTCGACGGACACGCCCACCGTGATGATTGTGTCGTAGAACATATTTGTCGGCACGTCGTCAAAGGTGTATGAATCCTTCGTTTCGTCGGTGTATTCAATTTCCTTATTCGTGCCGTCGTTTGCTTCAACGAGGACGGAGTGCGCCTTGCCGTCGCGGATATATGTCGGGAGCAAGCCGTCGCCCGCGCCGAAGTCAAGCGTGATTCCGCCGAGTTTGAGACCCATATTGATGCAACCGATTGCTATGTCGAGTCCGAGATAGTATTCGTTGATTGCGGTATAGAGATTGACCGTGCGATAATATTCGCCGTCCGTGTCCTTCTCGTAGCCGAATTTACGAGTTTGCAAACTCTTTATCTGGCACTGACTGCCGTTGAATATAACGTAGGTTTGCCCTTCGATATACGTATCGGTGACCGTGCTCGTGCCGTTTCTGTACATTCTGTAACTGCGCAAACTGACGGGCGTTGCGGATTCGTCAATCTTTGCGTAGTAATCGGAATTGGAGTGGACGTATTTGCCGTTCACTTGCGCCGTAATCTGCACGTGACTGTTTCCGCCGTAAATGCCGTATTTCTTGCCGTTCGTCAAATCGAGTTTGTCGTATCTGTCTTTTTCGCCGACCGTTCCGCCGCTGTCGTTCAACACGTAAACGTCTGTGGTGCTTGCGGCGTAATACGAACCGCCCGCAACATAATAGTTGTCAAGCGTCGCGTCAAAATACTCTTCTTCCTCGTAATATTTGTATCTGTCTTCCTTATATTCGTTGTCGAATTTTGCTCTTTCCGTTTCGTCTGCAACTTCGCTTATCTTCTTATAAACGGGTTCGCCGAGGTCGACGCCGAGCGAAACGTTAAACACGTCAAACACGTCTTCGAGCGAGCCGAGGTCGGGCATAAACGATGCGAGCACAAACGCAATCAACGCTCTGGTGAGCTGAATTTGGAATCTTGCGTCGCTGTACGCAACCATTACGAGTGCGTCGCGTTCCGCCGTGGACTGCACTTCGTCGCTTGCCGTGCTTGCGCCGTTCTGTTCGTCCTTATTGTTGAGACTTCCGATCTTGTCTGCAACTTTCTTTGCAAAACTGATGAAGTTTTCGATCTTCGAGTAGTTTTCAGCCGTTCCGACAACGCCCGTGAAGTCGATATAAAGCGTACCGCCGCTCAAATACAAACCGCCGAGCACCTTTTCGTTGCCGTCTTTCGAGCCTTTTGCGGTGTCGTATTTCGCAAAATAGCCGTCCGCGTTGACGTCAACGAATTCGATTGCAAGTTCAACCTTGCTCATATCGCTGTTCGCAATGAATTCCGCAAACGTTCCGCCCGAGGCAAGTCCTTGCAAATCGAGTGCGGCGAGGTCGATGTTCGCCGACACTCTGAGACCGATGCCTGCGTTGAATGCGGACATAGTCTGCAAATTGATTATCATATCGCGCAATGCGTTCGGCAACAAACCGCCCGCGTTGGCGACTTCCGCACTTGACGAATTGAAGTAAATCAAACCGCTCACGCTCAAAGACACGTTTTGATCCTGATAGGATTCGACGTCGCATCTCTCGTACAGTTTGACGTCGCTTGCAAGAGCGTTGCGAGTGACTTCTTTGCCGTCCGAGTCTTTTTCGGTGACGGTCATTGCGGTTTCGACTTTCTTATACGTTGCGCCTGCGGGTGCGTCCTCGTCGTTACGATTGACGTAAACGTCTTTTTCTGCGTCGTAAACGTAATCGCCGTTCTCGTCTGCAACGTACGTGACGTGATATGCGTATTGCTTGCCGTCTTCCGGGCTCGTGCGCACGATCGCATACGCACGTGAATACATTGTCACGCCCGCGAGGTCTTCTTTACTATATCGTTTCGTTCCTTCGGGGAGAACTTCGCCGTCGTTGACGAGTCTGTATTCTCCGCTCGTTTCGTCAAACACGTACGCGCCGTTTGCGTCAATGTTGAAGTTGGGTTTGCGGTACATGCCCGTTTTGAGCAAATATTCGCCGTTTGCGTCCTCTTTGAAGGTGTAGTAAATCGTGCTGTCGGCGGGATTGGATTCTTTCTTATAGTTTTCGCCTCTGAATCCTCCGATGAGCGCGACGATGTTTTCGATGTACTCGTCAAGCGAAATGAACTCCACTCTCTTATCCATATCGAGCAGCGTGGCGTTCGTATCGACGCTTTCGAGGTCGATCGTTGCGTCAAGCGCAAGATCGATGTCGTACGTATATTGTCTGAAGTTGCCGTTTTTGTCCTTGTTGAGAGGATCTTTCTTGTTTGCAAGCGCGACTTCGAGGCTCAACGACAGAGCGTTGTCCATGCCGTATTGCTTGAATTTGTCCGTTTGCGGATAGAGATAAATTCCGCTTTGGTCGGGGTCGACGATGACATTTTTGGAATTCATCTTCGTGCCGAAAACCATTGACAGCAAATCGTTGATGAAGTTTGCCTTGACGAACACGCCGAGATATTCGAGGCGATTGCCCTTCGTCGTATCCGTTTCGATCCAAGGTCTTGCCTGAAGCACGAGTTTTGAAACGATCATGTTCAAAAGTTCGGCAACGTTGAGACCGCTCTCTTCCGTCGTATCGTCCGCCGCCACTTTAGCGTCGGAGTTTCCGCCGATTTCGATGCCGAGATCCGCAAGCAAATCCATGACGTCGACTTGCACTTTCGGACCGCCGACGCCTTCGAGATCGAGATACAGCACGCCGTTGATGAGATACACGTTGATCTTGACGTCTTTGTCAAGACGATTTTCGTAGTCGAAATCGACGCTTATGCACGCTTCGAGCCCTTTCAGAATGGTGTCGACGTCAAGATTGAGATTGTCGATGTCGATTTTGGATATATCGTCAAAGCCCAATTCTTGCAAATTGAGTCTTGCCTGAACGTCGATTTTCATGCCGTCGTCAATCTGGTCGAACAGCACGAGGTTGAGTCCGACGCGTTCGAGCAAGTCGCCGAGACTGAATTTATCTTTTTGCAATTCCGCATGGAATTCGTCGTCGTCGACGTTGATTCTGATTTGCGGAAGCATGGTTGAAAGCACGTCTTTCAAACTTTCGTTGCTCAAAATCATATTGAGCAATTCGTCAAACGCAAAACCGTCGCGGATATACGTGCCTTCGGGGTCTTGCACGAATCTTCCGTCGTGAGCGTTGTGCGAATATCTATCCTGCGGCGAGAAGGCTTCGAGTGCCTTTTCGTCGGTGACGAGCGTATACGTCGCGCTTGAATAGTAGTCGAGGATGAGGCTCAAATCGAGCGCGATGATATGCGCGTTTTTGAGTTCTTCATAGTACGCAATCTTCTTATACGTTCCGTCCTCCGCTTCAACGAAGTTGCCGTTTTCGTCCTTTGCGTATCTCGTGTCGGTGTAGACTTCGCCGTCGGCGATTTCAACGTAGTTGACGTCGTGGATGCCCGCTTTTGCCTTTGCGGCAACCGATTTATACGCGTCGCTGTATTTGCCTGTTGCAAGGTCGATATTGTCGACGCTCACGCCGAGCGCGAGAAGTTTGCTGTCGAGGTTGACGGCGAGCGTGATTGCGGGTTTGAGTTGCAAATCGACGTCAACGGTGATGTCGAGGTCGAGTTTTTCGACGATGTCTGCGATGTCGAGGTTGCCGCTGCCGTTTGAAGTGAGCGCGGCAATAAGTCCGACGAGCACGTTTTGCATGACGAGAACGCCGATTTTGCCGTCGGCGATGTCAAATATGACCTGCATTTGTTCGTCGGCGCGATTCGACGTCGAGTCGTCCGCCGCCACTGCGGCGTCGCCGCTTGCACTGCTGCTTATGTCGCCAAGTGCCTTGACGATAGCGTCGCAAACGGTTTCGCAGAGGTTCGTTTGTTCGAGATAGAAGGGTTCTTTGCCGAGGATGCCGAAGTCGAAATAGATATTTCCGCCTTCCACGTAGACGGCAAGTATAGTTGTACCCGTAACCTTATTCTTTATTTCAAGAATGATATTACTGTCGTTCGGTTCGTTGAGAGCGAGGTTTGCGCCGATGCTGATTCCGATTTGATAATCGATGTCGTCAAACATATCGAGACCGAGGGTGATTCCGAGGTCTGCGAGGAACAAATCGATATATTTTTCAAGGCGCACTTGTTCTTCTTGTCCCTTGATTTGGAGGTCGAGACCGAGTTCGATATTGACCGAAAGCGTATCGAGGTTGTCGATAGTCGTATAAATCGAATCGTCGAAATCGTCGGGCAACACACCCGTATCTTTTCCGAGCGCAAGATTTATTTCGCTCAGTTCGAGGCTGAGTTTTGCAGGATCGATCTGAAGCGCGAGCGCGAGATTATACTTCCAGCGGAACGCAAGATAACTTCTGTCCGAATTGAGTTTGACAAACTTTTCGGGGTTGATTTCCTTGCCTGCGAGCATTTGAACGAGGGTGACGACCAAACCTTCGGCAAAGTTGATTTTCACGCCTTGCGAGTCAACGCCGAGATATCCGATTATGCCGCCGAGCACCGAGCCGAGCAAACTCATTATATCGATGCCGCCGTCCGCCGCCGCAGACGCCGTTTCACCTGAATCGCCGCTCTTGTCCGTAAGACCGCCGATGAGTGCCGCAAGATCGAGATTCGCAAGTGCGACATGGAAGTCCGTGCCGAGATCGAGATAGACCGAGCTCACCGTCTTGCCCTCGACGTTTTCGCCCGTGCTTTGCAAGCGCAGAGCGAGAATTATATGTTCGTTCTTTTCGGCATTCGACATACTGTCGATATCGCCGATTGCTTTGTTATAGATTTCGATTGCGATGTCGCTGTGCGCCGCGATATATCCTATATCGAGCAAACTTGCCGCGGTATAAATCGTGCCGAACGCGCCCGCGTTTTCTTCGGTTACGTTCACTTTGACGTAGTTGTCGTTGAGTTTGACGTAGCCCTCGCCCGTGTAGCCGAGGTCGGTGACTTCACTCAGAGCGATTCCGTCCGCAAGATACTGTTTGAGGAAAACGTCGCCCGTATACGCCTCTTTTCCGCCGATTTCGCGCTCGCTTGCCGTGAGGAGCGTATATTTCGACTTCACGAGTTTATACACTTCTGCATAGTCTGCAAGTTCGGCAAGTCTCGAGTTGTCGTATTTGACGAACGCCACGTTTTGCGTGAGGTCGATCGGAACGTCGGGATTGAGTTTTGCGTTGAGCGCAATGCGGAATCCTATATCCGCTCCCGCTTCGACGGGCACTTTGTACGTGACGAGAAGTTGATTTACAAACGATTTGATGTCGGGATTGTCGTCGCCGAGGAATTGAGCGATCCATTCGCCCACCGTCCAGGACTGATTGCCCGCTTCCGCGCCGATGCTGAACGTACCTTTGAGTTCTGCGTATATGCTCGGAATGGTGAGGTCGCCGTTTTCGTTGACGAGATCGACTGTATCGAACGTGCCTCTATTGGAGTCTTGCAAGTACTCCGTGAGTGCGATGTCGAGGTTTTCGCGCACGATTCTGAGCGGTTCGATTGCGTCGCCGCCGATTGCGAAATTGATTGCTTCGAGATAGTCGCCGTACGTCCCGGTGCTTTCGTCGAGGCGTCTGAGGACCGTGCCGACGTAGATTTCCGCACCGCCGACAGATGCGCCGGCCTCGTTGTTGACGTCGATTGCAATGCGGACGGGTTTATTGTCAAACTTATCCTGCACGCTTGCCCAGGCGATTTGCGCCCACGCGGTGATTTCGTTTGCGTCGATGCCGATGACGTTATACAAAACTTCCGTCAAGCCCTTCGCAATCTTGATTTTTACGTTATCCGAGGACAAAACCGCGATTATATCGAGCGCAAGAGCCCTCTTTGCAGCCTGTGCGTCCTCGCTTTCCTCTGCCGCTGTCATAGCGTCGGCAATAGACACGCCGTTGATTTGAATCGTGGTATCTTTTGCAATCAACGCCAATATGACTTCGTACAAATCGATGTCGGTTTTGACTTTATTGAGTCCGAAATTGGTCGCGTCGATATAGAGTGCGCGCCCCGTGTAGTACAAGCCGAGCAAAACTTTGCGCTCTTCGGCGTATTTTCTGCCGGTGAGTTCGATGAGCAGTTCGCTGACGTTGTTTGCGGTGTCAATCTGTCCCGCGCCGAGCACATAATCGATGATAGGCGAAAGGTCGAGTTGACCTGCGATACGCAACTCGTAGTTGATTTCCATTTGCTCGTCAAACGCAAGCGTTGCGGTAGTCTTGTTTTCGACCTTGAAGTTGCCGTTGATGTCTTTATAGTAGAATTTTCCCGTGTAGTCGGCGGGAGCGGGCGTAGTTTCGATAGCGATATATTCGCCCTCGTCGTTCAGCCAGTGCGTTCCTTCGCCGAAAACGAGTTCTCTCTTACCTTGATCGGCGTTGACGCTGAGACCGAGCGCCATATCTATTGCCACAAACGGATAGTCGAGAATCTCTGTATATTCGTTCGCGTTGCGCCCGTCGTCCGTGAAATACGGAGTTGCGACGTCGTTCATGCCTGCCGACAAGCCGTTGAGAGACACGTTGAAGTTGACGTTGTTGCCGATTGCCACGAAAACGCCGAGTTGCAATTGCGACAGA
The DNA here is from genome assembly GCA_963586735.1 of Firmicutes bacterium TM09-10. GTDB lineage: Bacteria > Bacillota > Clostridia > Christensenellales > CAG-917 > CAG-475. Next base: position 4,623 of record CAVABL010000002.1, on the reverse strand, counting down.
TTGATTCCGTCGTTGAGGGCAAGGCGAATACCGCCGTCAAATTCCGTGCTTGCAAATTGGATATCGACGCCCTCGATATTGAGCATACCGAGCACGGTTTCAAACAAATTCGACGCAAGCATGATTTCGATTGCATGGTTGCCGATGCTGAATCCGTCGATAAGTCCCGACACGAGACCGAGGATTTGAGATATATCCGTTCCGCCCTCTTCGGTGGTATCGCCCGCGACGAGAGCCTGTGCCGACGCGTCGTCCGAGCCGCTTGCGAGCAATCCGGCAATCTCGCTCAAATCGAGTTTGACTTTCTTCACGTTTACGCAAAGCAAGTCAACGTTGATGTACGCATAGCCGTCCTGCATGTAGACGGACAGCACTTCTTCGCCGTTTGAGCGTTTGGAAACGACGATTTTCGCCGACGATTTAAGCAGCGTGCCGAAAATATCTTCCGACTTAAAGCCGTGCGTCAAGTCGAGGTCGGCGTTGACGTCGAGTTGAAGTCCGCCGTCAATGTTGCCCAGTTCGAGCAAGACGTTGACGAGCACGCCCTTGAACAGCGAGCCGATGTCCTGATTTGGCAAATTCACGTTGAGTTTTGCAAGTTCGCCCTCGAGAGTATTCACGTCGATGACGAGTCCCGTCGACAGATTGAGGTGCAACAAATCGGTGTTGAATTTTCCGTTTTTGAGGATGGGCAAATACGCTTTCGGGTTGGATTCGAGTTCTCTGTCGAGGTTGTTCAAAATGGTTTGCAACGCGTTTTCGTTGCCGAGTTTTCCGAACAACAATTCAACGCCGAGTCCAACGCTCACGAGCGGTTCTGCGCCCGAAACGCCGAGGTCGGCAGTCAGATTGAGGGTCTTTTCCTGTTGTGCGCCGTAGTTCGTATAAACGAGCGCCGCGTCCGAAATCGGAATATCCGCGCCGGCGTTTGCGCCCGTGAAGACCATGTCGAAAATAGTGTCGAGCAAATCTCTCGTCAACTGCACTTCGATGCCTTTGATGTTGAAGATATTTTCGTCCTTATTGATGTTAATATGCTCGAGAATCATGCTGACAAGCGACAACACGTCGACGCTGCCCTCTTCGTCCGCCGCTTGATACGCGCCGTGTTGGATGACGATTTCGCCGCTGTCGACAAGTGCTTGTTGCACGTTTTGCGTCGTTGCTCCGCCTTGCAGATTGCCGATTGCGCCCTTGATTGCATCAAACGCCTTGTCGATGAGGCTCGAGAGCAATTCGTTGACGTTGATGTCGTCAATCTTGAACTTCGTGCCGTTTGAGCCGAGCAAACCGCTTGCGTCGATATACACGCCGTTGCGCTCGCCCGTGTAGTACGCCGTGACGCGTTTCTTACCGCCGTTACCGATTATTTCAACGGCGAATTTGGTGTTCTTTGAATTTTTAGTGTCGATATGCGCTTGAAGATTTATCGTCAGTTGCACCGTGCCGTCGGCAAAACTGATTTCTTTTGCAAACAACGGTTTGAGCGCGTCGAGCATCTTCGCGTCGAGATTTTGATTGAGGAGATTTGTCAAAAGAGTGCCGAAAGAGCCGATGATATTGTCAATCGACACCGTTTTTTCGTTGAAATCGAGAGAGAAAGTTATTGCTCCGCCAAGCGTAAGGAAGGAGTATTTATTTTGAGCTTCGGCAACCGTTTCGTAAACGTTTTTGCCGTTTTCGCCTTCGCGATTTTTAAGAGTTTCGACGACATCGAGGTCGGGGAAGCCTGCAAACGTCGTTTTTGCGTGACCGAGAGTGATTCCGAATTCGGATTGGAAAGTGCCGTATTTTTCCTGCAAGCCTTCGATTCCATAAGAATTGAGATTTGCGTCTATGTCAAACGTGACGCCCTTGAGCGAGCCTCGTTCGATATCCGCTTCGAGATAGAGCGCCATGCCCGCCAATGCGCCGAGTTTGCCGAGGTCGAGCCCGAGCACGTCTTTGACAAGCCCTATGATGTTTTCGGGGATGAGTCCCTGAACGATCGGGATGAGACTGACGATAAGACCGAGATCGCACGGCATACGAAGCACTTGACGTCCGTTGCCGTAGTCGACGAGGGTGCTCTTGCTTGCGCCGAAAATTATGTTGACGAGCAGTTGTTCGACCGTCAGTTTGGCAATGTCCATCTTGATGAGACTGTTGACAAGTCCGCCGATGTCGTAGCCCATGAGTGTGTCGTAAAGCACCGATGTGAGATTGAGTTCGTCAAGAGCGTCGGAAAATTTCGACACGAATTTCGTCATGTCGATAGTGTCCGTATAGACCACGTGAACGCCGTCGCCCTTCTTGATTCCGCGCATATCGGCAACGAGTTTGCCTTCATAGTAGTACGCGCCGAAAAGCAGAGTGCCTTCACCGTTTTTCGCCATCTCGCAAACGGAGTCGTAGTCGGTGTTTCTTCCCGCGATTTCCGCGTTCGTAAGTTTGCGGAATTCAATGAGAATCTGACTTCCGTCGTCGTCTTGCGTGTCTATCTTGCTTGCAAAACGCGCAACGATGAGCGAATCGTACGCGTCTTTGGCAAATCCCATGACAAACGCCGTGTCGACGTTGATATAGCGTTTGTCCTTTTCACCGCCGGCTTCCGCAAGCGCAGCCGCTTTGAATATATTCCACGCTTGCTGCGAGCCTATGTATTCGCCGGTATCGTCGTCATCGGGTGACGGCGTCGGTGTCGGGATGACGGGATTCGTCTTGTTCCCGTCCGTTGTCGGATTGCATGCGACCATGCCGAACAGCATAACGCTTACCAGCACGAGCAACAATACGAGCGATAACTTTCTCATTCTCATAATCTCCTCCGAAACGCATGCCCCACGCGTGTAGCGCATACGTAAGATTATTATACAAGTCAATTATACGAATTTTTCGGTTCCTTGTCAATACCCAACCTTTGCGCGCCGATTGCAACAACACGTTGTGGTGACGCGCTCTTTTGGACACAACAAGTTGCGCAAACGTCGTTTTTTTTGCGCCCCTCGTCGCAAAAAAATCTCAAAACTCTCGTTTTTTTCTCTTTTCTCGGTTTTGCGCGAAATTTTTCTCTTATTCTCGCTTTTTCGGCATTCTAACACTCCCTTTCTTGCCGTTTCCCCGTTTTTGCCACGGTTAGATTCCTCGAAAAAAGTTTTCGCCGCAACGTTTTTCGCCCGTCTCTTTTTTTTGCGTATTTTCGCCGTATATATGCTTTTTTCGACATTCTGAACGCTTGCTTTTTCTCTTTTATTTTTGCTCGGCAACGACGGTTTGACTTTGAGAGGCAATCGTGTTATATTCATTTTATGCAAAAAACCGTTGAAAAAAATCCGTTGATAAGCGACGATGCGCAAATCACGCTCGTGCCGCGCAAAAAGCGCGGCAGAATCTGGGAAATAGACTTTCTCCGCGGCGTGTGCGTCATCCTCATGATTCTCGACCACCTTGCAATGTTGCTCGGCAGTTTTTTTGGCAATCAATGGTACGGTTACGGTTTTGCAAGACGAGGCGTCGGCGACGCTTTCACGACTTTTTGCTACAATTGGGTGTCGGGCAGCGCAAGCGGCGTTCGTGACGTAATTCACCCGATAGTTTTGTTCGTTTTCTTCTCGATTTCGGGCATTTCGTGCACGTTTTCGCGCAACAACGCAAAGCGGGGATTGCAACTTCTTGCGGTTGCGCTCGTTTACACGCTCGGCTCGTACGTTGCGCAGTATCAAATGGGCATAGACGGCGTCTTCGTTGCCTTCGGAGTGCTTGACTTCCTTGCGGTATCGATGCTTATTTACGCACTCATATCCTTTGTGACGCGCGACAACCGCATTGCGATTATTCTTGCAAGCGTCGCGCTCATCACAGTCACTCTATGCCTCTATTTTTGCTACACACCGCCCGCGACCACCCCGAAAATCTTTGCAATCGTGTTTCCGCCTCACGATTTTTTAGGCAATGCGTCCCTGTTCTATTCGCAGTACGATTTTTCACCCGGGGATTTATTCACGCTCATCCCCTACACCGCGTTCTATTTTGCCGGCGTGCTTATAGGGCAAATTTTCTATTACGAACGACTCTCCCTCGTGCGTTTTGAACTTGTCAGATATTTATACAAAAAGACTTGCGACGCTCTTTACGCCAACGTCGAAAGCGAAAAGAAATCTCTTCGCGACTTTTCGACAAACACTCTCACCTTTATGCTCGGCGCGGGCAAAGTCACGACGGCAATTGCAAAAGCAATTGAAAAAGCGGTTTGCTTTTTCGGCAAACACGCCCTCATAGTTTACGTCGTTCACGTCATTCTTCTTGCGGCGATTTTGAGCCTCATAAGCGGACTTTTCATCACCCCCGGCAACTTCGGGTTTTAATCTTACCGCTTACGCCGCCACGCAATTTTCGACGTTTTCCGCCGCAATACACGCTTTTTCGCCAAAATCGACATCCGTTTCGTCACACACGCCGCCATTTCGCCACACAATGCGCTATTTCGTCACAATCATCGGTTTTTCGTCTTTGACATCGATTTTCCGTCACAATCATCGCTTTTTAGTCGCAATCATCGCTTTTTAGTCGCAATCATCGCTTTTTCGTCGCAATCATTGTTTTTTCGTCACAATCATTGTTTTTTCGTCACAATCATTGTTTTTT
>CAVABL010000001.1:15745-27531 GCA_963586735.1 Firmicutes bacterium TM09-10 | reverse complement strand
GGCTCGGATGAAATCGTGCAAGCACGATGATATCCACGCTTTGCGTGGGTTGAGGATAAATTGAAATTGTCCGCTTGCGCCGAGAGGCGCACATAAAAAGCAGGCGGTAATAATAAAAAACAAACTCCCATATAGGAGGAAATACTATGAAAATTTTGTTTGTTGCATCAGAAGCAATGCCGTTCGTTCGCTCGGGCGGATTGGGGGACGTCGCAGGCGCGCTCCCGAAGGCTCTCAATGCCCAAGGGCACGATTGCAGAGTTATTATCCCGTTCTACAAAGAGGAAATCAGGGAAGAATTCCGCGATACGTTTAAGTTTGTCGCATCCACGTTCGTCGATTTGAGTTGGCGTCGTCAGTACTGCGGCGTGTTCGAGGCAAAATACGAGGGCGTGACGTACTATTTCGTTGACAACGAGTTCTACTTCAAGCGCAAGGGACTGTACGGTCACTTCGACGACGGCGAACGCTTTGCGTTCTTCTCCAAGGCGGTGCTCGAAGTTTTGCCACTCATCGATTTCTATCCCGACGTGCTGCACGCAAACGACTGGCATACCGCGCTCACTCCCGTGTTCCTCGACGTGTTCTATCGTTTCAATGAGGACTATCAGCACATCAAGACGGTGTTCACGATTCACAATATCGAATTCCAGGGCAAGTACGGCGATAACCTCATCGGCGACATCCTCGGATTGCCCGAATGGGCGCGTCTGCTCGTTATGAACGGCGATTGCGTCAACTATATGAAGGGCGGCATCGAATCCTCAAACGCTGTGACGACCGTCAGCGAGACGTATGCGCACGAGATTCTCGATCCGTTCTATTCGTACGGGCTCGAGGGAATTTTGTCAAGTCGCCGCTATAAACTCCACGGCGTTGTCAACGGCATAGATCAAACCGTGTACGATCCAAAAACCGACAAGAGGTTGTTTGAAAATTATTCCGTCAAAAACTACGCCCAAAAGAAACAGGCAAACAAAAAGGCGTTGTGTCAGATGATAAATCTGCCGTTTGACGAGAATCGTCCGCTCGTGGCAATGGTCACAAGACTCACCGAACAAAAGGGGCTCGATCTCGTCGGCACGGTCATCGACGATACTATGCGCGCGGATATTCAGGTCGTCGTGCTCGGCACGGGCGATTGGAGATACGAGAGCATGATCAAGTCGGTCGAGGAGCGTTATCCCAACAAATTCAGGGCGATTCTGGCGTTTTCGAGCGATCTTGCAAGCAAACTCTACGGCGCAAGCGATATTTTCCTTATGCCGTCGAAATTTGAACCGTGCGGATTGTCGCAACTCATCGCGATGAAATACGGCTCCGTTCCCGTCGTGCGCGAAACGGGCGGACTCAAAGATACCGTCCCCGCGTTCAATCCCGAAACGGGAGAGGGCAAAGGCTTCACCTTCAAAACGTACAACGCATACGATATGCTTGACGCTATATGGCGCGCCTATGCAACCTACAACGACAAGGACAATTGGGACAAAATCGTCAAAAATGGCATGAATTCCGACTTCAGTTGGGCAGTCAGCGCGGAAAAATATGTCGACATATATCAAAATCTTTGATTTGTCGGCAAAGATTCGTGTATAATCACGATTGGTTTGTAAATATAAGTATCTTTCGTCCGGGGGAAAGCGGAAGGAAGGAAAGAATATGAAATTCAACATCACACAAAAGGAAATCGAAAACTATATTTCCGGAGTGCTAACCAGTTATTTCGGCGTCAAAGCCGAAGACGCCAGCAAGGCGCAAATTTATCGCGCAACTTGTATGGTCGTGCGTGACTTGCTCACAACCGAACGCGTCAACTTCAAAAAAGAGTGCCGCGCTCAAAACGCAAAGCAAGTTTACTATATGTCCATGGAGTTTTTGCTCGGAAGGTCTTTGCGCAACCATATCTTCAATATGGGCATCACCGACGAGGTGACGAAAGCGGTCGAGAGTTTCGGCGTAAGTATGGACGAAATCTATGCGTTTGAACCCGACGCGGGGCTCGGCAACGGCGGTCTCGGACGACTTGCCGCCGCCTATATGGACGCACTTACATCCTGCGATTATCCCGCAAACGGATTCTGTATTCTCTACGACTACGGCATCTTCAAGCAGGTCATCGTTGACGGCTGGCAACTCGAACAACCCGACGATTGGCTTAAAATGGGCGACGTGTGGCTCAATCCGCGCCCCGAAGAAACCTATCAGGTCAAATTCGGCGGAGTCGTGGATCAAAACTGGCAGGACGGAAAACTCACCGTCACGCAAAGAGATTGCACGATCGTGGACGCAGTGCCATACGATATGAACGTGTCCGGCTACGACACGAGCGCGGTCAACCGTCTGCGCCTTTGGAAGTCACAAGCACCTCAAGACTTCGATATGGAGATGTTCAGCAAGGGCGAGTATATCAAGGCAAGCGCCGCAAAGGCTATGGCGGAGTCCATAAACAAGGTGCTCTATCCCGCCGACGATCACATCGAAGGCAAGTCTTTGCGCCTCAAACAACAATATTTCTTCGTTTCGGCGTCCATTCAATCCATATTGCGCCGTCATTTGAAGTTCAATCCGAGCCTCGACAACCTCGCGGACAGAGTTGCGATTCACATCAACGATACGCATCCGACGCTCTGCATCCCCGAACTCATGAGATTGTTGCTCGACGAGTACGGCTACGGTTGGGATCAGGCTTGGGATATTACCACTCACGTCATTTCGTATACGAACCACACGGTTATGGCGGAAGCACTTGAAAAATGGCCGCAAAGCCTCTTCCAAAGTCTGTTGCCGAGAATTTTCCAAATCGTGCAGGAAATCAATCAACGCTTCTGCGGCGAATTGTGGGCGTATTATCCTAACAATTGGGACGTCGTCAATCACAACGCGGTGCTTTCAAACGGACAAGTCAAGATGGCAAACCTCTGCCTTGCAACCTCGCACACCATCAACGGCGTGAGCGCACTGCATAGCGATATACTCAAAAACGACGTGTTTGCCGACTACTACCGCATGCATCCCGAAAAATTCACCAACGTCACAAACGGCATAACCCACAGACGTTGGGTCGCGCAGGCAAATCCGCGCCTCGCCGCTCTTTTGAACGAACTCATCGGCGACGGCTGGCTCAAAGACGCGGATAAACTGCAGGATTTGCAAAAGTATATGGGCGACAGACAAGTGCTCGACAGTCTTGCCGACATCAAACATCAAAACAAACAGGATCTTGCAAAATATATCCTCGAACACAACAACGTCGTCGTCGATCCGAGCAGTATTTTTGATGTGCAGGTGAAGAGATTGCACGAGTATAAGCGTCAACTTCTCAACGCGCTCAATATCCTCGATCTATACTTGCAACTCAAGGAAAATCCGAATCTCGACATCCAACCGCGCACGTTTATCTTCGGCGCAAAGGCGGCAAGCGCCTACTATATGGCAAAACAAATCATCCGCTTTATCTGCGCGCTCGGAGATCTCGTCAACAACGATCCCGATATCAAAGGCAAACTCAAAATCGTTTTCCTTGAAAACTACCGCGTGTCCCTTGCAGAGATTATCATGCCTGCCGCAGAAGTCAGCGAACAGATTTCTCTTGCCGGGAAAGAGGCAAGCGGCACGGGCAATATGAAGTTTATGATCAACGGCGCACTCACGATTGGCACTCTCGACGGCGCAAACGTCGAAATCCATAGGGAAGTCGGCGACGGCAATATCTTCCTCTTCGGCATGCTTGCCAACGAGGTTGAGGATTTGTGGAGAAAAGGATACAACCCCTCTCATTATTATCAGACGAATCCGCGCATCAGACGCCTCATCGATACTCTGCGCCACGGCGTCAACAATATCTCGTTCAGCGAAATCGCCGACTCGCTCACCACGGGCCGCGGCGGTCAACCCGACAGCTATATGGTGCTTGCCGACTTCGACAGCTACTCTGCCGCTCAACTCCGCGTCAACGACACCTATCTCGACAAGGAAACATGGAATCGTATGTCCCTTGTCAACATCGCAAAAGCGGGATTCTTCGCAGCCGACAGGGCGGTGGAGGAGTATGCGACTCGCATCTGGAATCTCCAAAAAGTGCGCCATTGAGCGAACTGCGTCAGAGCATTGCTCTCAAACAGTCACGTACAAGGAGTACGCTCCTGTCTGCTTGCAAGGCTCTTCCTTGTTATTCATCTCAACGACACACTTTTTACAAAAGTGCACCATTGGGCGAACTGCGTCAGAGCCTAATGATTGCGACAGAGTCGCAATCAATGATATCGCCTACGGCGATGAAATCCTCACTGCGTTCGGATGAAATCACTGCGTGATGATATCCAAACTGCGTTTGGGTTGTGGAAGATGAGTGATATTGCCCTATCGGGCAGCGATATTGTTGCCAAAGGCAACAGCGATATTGCACGCAAAGCGTGCAGTTGAGGGTGGACACCCACACCCGAATGGGGTGTGCGGCTTACGCCTTGATTGCCACGTCACTGTGTTCCTCGCAATGGCATAAGGATAAATTGAAATTGTCCGCTTGCGCCGAGAGGTGCACATATCAAGCAGGCGCGATTGCGCCTGCGGTGCAGCGATATCGGAACCGTGCAGTGATACCGTTGCCGCTGGCAAAATTTTGCAATGCACCGTTCATAATAAATTAGTAATCGTATGTTCAATCCTTTGGTCGACAAAAAGCCGTATGGCGCAAGCGTGCAGAATCAAGAGACACGCATTATATTCCCTGTGGACGCCTCGCTTCAGATAAAGCGAGTTTTTGTTGTGCTTCGGCAAGTGTTCGGCGAGGGCGGCGAGGTTGCAGGCGAGTCATTGCGCTTTGAATTGCCGTTTTCGCATGCCGAGAACGGACAGGATATTTTTGCGGGCGCGTTTTCGCTGTCAAAGTGGGGAATTTGGCAATATCGCTTTGAGGGAGAGTTTGCAAATCGCGACTTGGCGTTTTTCGGAAGAGGACTTGACGGAACGGCGGTGAGGGGCGATTGGTTGCCGGAATGGCAGTTGACGGTGACGAAATACGATTATAAAACGCCGAATTGGGCGAAACAAGGCGTAACGTATCAGATTTTTGCGGATAGATTCTGCAAGGTGGGGGACAAGCCTTTCACAAAAAGAGGCAGACTTCACAAGGATTGGTTTGAGCGTCCCGACATCGCGGAGGACGGCGGAGATTATCGCGCGGACGACTTTTTTGGCGGCAATATAAACGGCATAATTTCAAAACTCGATTATCTTGAATCGCTCGGCGTGAGTTTGATTTATCTCTCTCCTATCTTTGAGTCCTGCTCGAATCACCGCTACGACACAGGGGATTATCTCAAAATCGACTCGCTTTTCGGAACGGAAGAAGAGTTCGCAAATCTCGTCGAAAAGGCAAAAGAAAAAGGCATTCGCATAATGCTCGACGGCGTGTTCAATCACACCGGGTCGGACAGCAGATATTTCAACAAGGAAGGCACTTACGACAGCCTCGGCGCATATCAAAGCAGACAATCGCCGTATTTCGATTGGTATTACTTTTTAAATTATCCGAACGAATATGCGTGTTGGTGGGGAAGCACCGTCGTGCCGACTGTCAATAAGGACGCAAAAGGATTTTGCGATTTGATTCTCGGCAAAAACGGCGTCATCGATAAGTGGTCGAAGGCGGGCGTAAAGGGTTGGCGACTCGACGTCGTTGACGAATTGCCAATAGATTTTACAAACAAACTCTGCGCGCGCATAAAAAGCGAGGGCGAGGATATGCTCGTCGTCGGCGAGGTGTGGGAAGACGCGTCAATCAAGATTGCGTACAGTCGCTGGCGCCCATATTTTATGGGCGGGCAACTCGATTCCGTCATGAATTATCCTTTCAAAGAGGCTATCCTTGCGTATGCGCTCGGCGGCAATAAAAACGATTTTATTGCGGCGGTCACTTCGATATTGGAACATTATCCGAAACAGTCTCTCGACGTGCTGATGAATCTCGTGGACAGCCACGATACCGTGCGCGCGATTACCGTTCTTTCGGGCGTGAAACCGCCGCTTTCAAAAATGGACAGGGCAAACTTCGTTCTGTCCGCCGAACAATACGACCTTGCAAAACGCAGACTTAAACTCGCAAGCGTTTTGCAATATACGCTCCCCGGCGTTCCGTGCGTGTTCTACGGCGACGAGGTCGGGAAACAAGGCTTTGAAGATCCGCTCAACCGCGGCACGTATCCGTGGGGAAGAGAAGATGCCGATTTGCTCGAACACTACGAAAAACTCGGCAAGTTAAGAAAAGAGTTTGCGGCATACCTGCAAGGCGAAACTCGGTTTGTGCAGGATGACGAAAAACTCATTTTCGAGCGTGTTTGCAAGGATGGCGTGCTGCGCATCGAATCGCAAGGTTTGTGTGTTTCGGTAAAAGTAAACGGAAAAACGGAATTTGAAATAAAGAATTGATTTGCGCCGAGAAGAGCGACTGTGTCGCAATGATATCGCCTGCGGCGATGAAATCACTACGTGATGATATCCACGCTTTGCGCGGGATTGTGGATTGAGATTTTGTCCGTCTTATTTTGAGAGTGAAGATGGGTTGCGCGGTTAGTAAGATTAAAAAAGCGATATATAAAAGAGAGGCACGCAGATGCGTGCCTCTCGTAAGAATATCGCTTTTTTAATCTGCGTCGAGCGCATCCAATCTGATTTGTTTCTTTTCCTCTTTTGTGAGTTTCCTGCCTTTTGAGAGTTGTTTGCTGTCGCCGTGTTTGACAAAGAACATCAACACGATTGCGATGACGATGCATACCGCGCTGTAAAGGAAGAGATATTGGTTGCCGCCTGCGTCCATGATTGCGCCGCCGATTGCCGGGGTGATTGCTTGCGCGGACATCGTTGCAACGTAATAATAACCGGTGTATTGACCGACGGTTTCCGCCGTCGAGAGTTCGGTGACCATCGGGAAGGTGTTGACGTTTGCGATGATAAGTCCGAAACCTGCGATGAGATAGAACAGTGCAAAAAGCACGGCGGGGATTGCCGCATTGTCGCTCGGACGAACCGCAAAGCATATGAGAACGAACGACACGACTGCCAATGCAAAACCTATCATAATCGACTTTCTTCTGCCGATTTTTGCCGCCATATAGCCGACGGGAATGAATGCGATTGCGCTTATGCCCATCGACACGCCCGATATGATGGAGGCGATGCCGGCAGAGAGGTTGAGCGCTTTCGTCGTGTAAATGGAGAGGTTGGAGGACACTGCGTTGTAGCCCATAAACCACATGAATATGGACGCGAGAATAAGTGCAAACGATTTGAGTCTGCCTTGTTCAAGCTCCGACTTCGAGCCCCACCATTCCTTTGGAGATTGACGTTTCTTCTTTTTGTTTTCAACGACTTGTTTTGCAAATTCGAGAGTTTCGGGTGCGATTTCCTCTTTGACTTCGCCGTCGAGAACGGTTTGAGTTTCGCCGTCGGGCTTGCTGTCGAGATTGTACTCGGCGTCGCCTTCGTGGATGAGTTCCTCGGCAAATTTTTCCGCTTCGGGATTTTCACCGTCCGCAAAGTCGTCGATTTCGTATTTTTTGCAAATTTCCTGACATTTTGCAACCATCTTACGCTCGTTGACAAGCGCAAGGAATCCTGCAAGGAGCAAGAGCATGCCGCCTGCGACCGAACCGAAAATGATGACGTAATTTGAAAGTCTTTCGCCAAACAGCACGACCGTGTATATCAAAAACGCAATCGCGCCGCCGATGCCGCCGCAAAGATTGATGATTGCGTTTGCCTGCGAACGCAAGGGCTTGGGCGTGACGTCCGGCATGAGTGCGACCGCGGGGGAGCGGAACGTTGCCATTGCGATAAGCACCAAAAGAAGAATGACCATGTACACCACAAGACTCTTGATGCCTGCATCGGTTTTGGTGCATTTTTCGTGAATTTCGTTGCTTATGTAATTGTTCATGCCCGAAGCAACGTATTTTTTGTAAGCAGAGTTGCTGTCAACGAGCTTTTGGTAGGTTTTGCCTTCAACCGGGGATTGCGCGGACAAATCGGTGATTATCTCGTCGTCCGTGAAATCGCCGTCGCCGTTTGCGTCATAATAATAGGTGGTTGCGCCAATCATATTGAGAACGGCTTTTTTTGACGTCATCTTGCTGTAATAACGCAAAGACGTGAAATCTTCTTTTGAAACCTTATTGTTGTTGAGATAGGTCAAATCGCAATAGTTTGCGCTGCCCTCCTTGCCGTCAACCGCGTTCTGATACCATTTTTCAAGCAACGGCTGCATAAACTCGTCGTCGTCGAGTCGGGATTCGATTTGGGCGGTGAGTTGCTCTGCCTTCGCCTGTTGTTTGAGAGTCGCAACCGGCACGAACACCATGAGCGCAACCGCGCATAACGTGCCTATCACGATGAACGGTGTGCGGCGTCCCCATTTTTTGACGAGTTTGCCGTGCGCGTTGTCCGAGAGCTTGCCAAACAGCGGCAGCATGAACAGCGACAACAAATTGTCAAGTCCCATGATTATGCCGCGCGCCCAACTCGGCAAACCGTATGCATGCTCCAAAAGGAGAGGCACGACAAAGTCGTAGGCTGTCCAGAACAGCATGATAATCGCAAATGCGAATCCGACCTTGAAGGTCTGGGGATAGTCGAGTTTGAGAGGCGGTCTGCCTTTCTCGTCGAGCACCGGTGCCGGTTTTTCTTTTTTACTCATAATTGACTCCTATGCGAGATTATCCATAAAAACGCGCGTATGCACGCGCACGAAATATGAAATTAAATATATTATAGTTCATCAATCAACGAATGTAAATACTCAATATCGCATAGGAATGTAATTTTTTCGTAAAGTTCGGGGCGGTGCGAGCACTATTGCGGAACGAAACCGTAAAGAAGCATGCCAAGGGCGGCGGCTATGACGATAAGCAAAATCGGCTGTAAGGTTTTGCCCTTGATTTTGACGAAGGATATGCCGAGCAAAAAGACGAAAAGACACGTTCCTATCAAATCGAATTGCACTGCGTCACCCGACAGCACGCTCGATATGCCGAACAACGTTGACAAAACAAAACCCACGAATACTGCAATCAACAAACCCGTGACAGTCGAGCGAACGTAAACGAGAACGCTTTGCACGGCAGGCTTTTTGATAAAGTTTGAAAACGCGAGCGCAATCAACGTGATGATTACAAGCGACGGCAACACGACTCCGAACGTTGCGCAAATTGCGCCCAAAATGCTTTCGCCTACACCGACGGACTGCATCACCGACACGCCCGTGTAGGTCGCTATGTTGACGGCCCCGGTGTGCTTTCGGATATGGCAATGAACGACTGAACTTCCTCGATTGTCAGCCAGCCCTTTTCAACGACTTCCTGACTTATCATGGGAATCATCGCCTGACCGCCTCCGATTGTGAAGAGCCCTATTTTGAAAAACGTCCAAAAGAGTTGAAGATATATCATTTTTCTTCACCTCCGACGTCGTTTTTTGTGCAATTCATAGCGGAATTGTCGCTTGATTTTGACAAATCACGATGTTTGTCGGTGCAAATCGTCGGGTTAAACATCGATTCGCGCACGTATTCGTCTTTTTCAAGGGTGCGCCCTATGCGCTCGTCGTAGTACTCGGGCGTGCCGACAGAGTGCAAAATTTTCTTGTCGTAAATCTGTTTGAGTCTCGCCGCAACGCACGCAACGAGTATGGTGGCAAGTATGATGTATATAACCCTCACGCTCGTCAGAAGCACGAGCAGAAAAGACGCAATCATCAAGGCGTAAGACAACGCGTTTTTGCGCATGTCTTTGAAAAAAGTGAACACCGCTTTTGCAATCAGTACGAGCACCGCAATGCGTATGCTTTTGAAAAAGTAGCCCGCCCATACGTTGTCTTTGACAAGCTCGATGATATAACTGATCGCAACTATGACGACGAGAGAGGGAAGAACGACCCCGAGCGTTGCCACGACGCCGCCCAATACGCCGCATCTCTTGACGCCGATGTAGGTTGCCGTGTTTATGGCAATCGGCCCCGGCGTGCTCTCGGCAATCGCAAAGATGTCGCCCAGTTCGTCGTGGGTGATCCAGTTTTGCTTTTTGACGAGTTCCGCCTCGATGAGCGAGAGCATTGCATAGCCTCCGCCAAAGGAAAAAAGACCTATTTTGAAAAATATGCCGAAGAGTTTTAATAGTTCAATGACGTACTGCTTTGCGTTTCTCTTTTCCATAATCCGCTCAAAAAAGTATAACACGCACGCTCAACGTTGTAAAGTGCGCTCAAACCCTTTGCCAAATGCCAAAGTCGTGTTAAAATGATGCTATGATTGTTTGCGGATATGAAAAATTTTCAATGGTTGACTTTGACGGCAAAATCGCGTGCACCGTCTTTACGGGCGGGTGCAATTTCCGCTGTCCGTTTTGTCATAACGCGCCGCTTGTCATAGGCAACGTCAAATCGCAACAAATCGACGACGCCGAGGTTTTTGATTACCTTCAAAAACGCAAGGGACTTGTGGACGCCGTGTGTGTGAGCGGCGGCGAGCCTACTCTTCAACCCGATTTGTGCGATTTTCTGCAAAAAGTGCGCGATATGGGATATGCAACGAAACTCGACACGAACGGACTGCGCCCCGACATGCTCGAGGAAGTGCTGAACAAAAAACTCGTTGATTTCGTTGCAATGGACATCAAAAACAGCCCCGAAAAATATGCGCTCACCGTCGGCGTGCCGAGCGTGGATATGGGAAAAATCCTCAACAGCATTCAAATCCTCAAACAGAGCGGCGTTGATTTTGAGTTTCGCACAACGCTCATCAAAGAATTCCATACCGCCGAAGATATGCAAAAAATCGCCTATCTCGTCAGCGGCGCGCCACGCTATTTCATGCAAAAATACAACGACAACGAAGGCTGTATCGCCCACGGATATACGCCCGTGGATAAGGCGACGGCGGAAGGGTACAAAGAGTATTTTGTGGGGAAAGTTGATGCGGTTTCCCTTCGCGGCTATAAGTAAAACTGCGCTATTTGGCGAATAACTGCGTCAAAGCCCTTTTGTTCATCCGTCACGTACGATTTGGTACGTTGGGCGGACTCGCAAAAGGGTGTTTCCTTGTTCTTCATCCAAATATCGCAGTTTTATGTCTGATAACTTACCTTATTTATTTCAATACTGGGGTTAATAAAATATAACAATTTTCTTATAAACAAATTATTTCCTATTTAATTTCAAACAAATCGTTCGGGGTTATATCGAGTCTTTTGCAAAGATAAATGATTTTTTCATAATCGAGTTCGATTTTTCCCGTTTCGTATTCGCTGTAATCGGGTTGGTATTTCCCGAGTTCGTCGGCAATTTGTTTTTGCGTAAGCCCCATCGCTTTTCGTGCCGATTTAAGATTGTTTCCAACAATTTTTCTTATGTCCATTTTTCTGCTCATAGATAGTATTTGGATAAAATATAGTAAAAATTCCATATTTGGTATTGACATATAGGAATAAATCCTATAAAATCAATTGATGAATGGAGGCAATAAAATGGATAAATTTGACATAGTGGGGAAAATTTTTTCAGTAATTTTTGTAATCGGTGCTATTGTGGCGATTGTTGTCGGAATTATCCTAGGTGGAAACAAGAGTTCTGGTTCTAGTTCTAATTCTAATTCTAGTTCTTCATCTAGTGTAAGTTGTTATGCTTGTGGTGGTAAGGCAACTAAAAAATGGCGTGATGGACGTTGGTATTGCGACCGTTGTTATGCTTATTGTGAAACAATTTGGGAGGGCTCGCATTGAGTATTGATTTGTATGGCGGCA
>CAVABL010000001.1:4861-15735 GCA_963586735.1 Firmicutes bacterium TM09-10 | reverse complement strand
GGGTGAATGTGCCGGTTCATTTGTAGGTTTGTCAACAAGTTCAGATGGATGCAGAAAAGGAATTTCAATTTATGGCGGCGGTAAAAATGTTTTTATTGAACGAGAATACGTAGACTATTGGGTTCTTACAAATACTTTTGTAGATAAAAATAGTGCCGTAGCAAGAGGCGCGATTGGTTTTGCTTTATTTGGTGGAATTGGATTGTTAGGATCTGCAACTGCAAAAAAAATATATCAAATACGGATTTTTTGGAAAATCGATCTAGGACCATCACTTATTGAAGTTGATGAATCAATTTATAATAGAATTGTGGAAGAATACTATTAATTAATATAGTTCCGATATAATAGCGGGCATTGCCGCAAGGCAAGGCCCGCTATTATATGTTATTTTTGCGGGGTTTTCACCATTACGAAGCCTTGAGCGGCTTTGCAGAGAGGGCATTCCTTCCATGCTTCGGTTGAGGTGGATTCGTGTCCGCACCCTGCGCAACGCCACGTCGTCGGTTTGTCCTTTTTGTAAAGAGTGCCGTTTTTGAGTTGGTCGTGCAATTCTTCAAAGGTTTTTTTGTGTTGTTTTTCAACGTCGGCAAGCATTTTGAACGTGTTTGCGACATCGTCAAAACCTTCGGCGCGCGCGGTCTTTTCAAAGGACTTGTAGAGTTTGATCTCGGTTTCGTGATCCTCGGCGGCGAGAGCAAAGTTGTCGGTAAGATTCCATTTCTCCTTGAAGGGATAGCCTGCAGAGATGTCGATGTTGTCAATCTGCTCGTTGCTCGATTGCTGTATGATTGTGTAAAGCAATCTTGCGTGGTTGAATTCGTTGTATACGATTTTGTCAACGACGTCGGCGAGCGCGTTGTAGCCTTGATTGCGTGCGCCGTACTCGATGAATTGATATCTCACGTACGCTTGCGTTTCGCCGACGTAGGCGCGGGCGAGGTTTTGATAGGTTTTGCTTTGTTGAAGTTTCATTGTATTCTCCTTTTTCGTTTTTCAAAATTATTGCAAACAAGACGGACTTTTATTCTTGCGAGAGCAAAAATCGAATTGTTTGGGGTTGTTTTCAAAAGTTTTGGGTTTTCGTCGGAAGTTTTGAGGAAGGTCCGATTCGTTTTGTGCGTCAAATTTTGGCAAAAGACTTTTAATAACTCGACAAAGGTGTTATCATCATAGGCGAAAATAAAGTTTTCGCAACATCGTTGCGCAAGGAGTTGTGTATGAGCGATTGCACTCACGATTGCGGTTCTTGCTCGAAGGACTGCTCGTCAAAAATCACTTTTGAAAAGCAAAACCCTCTTTCAAACGTTAAAAAAGTCATAGGCATCGTCAGCGGTAAGGGCGGCGTCGGCAAATCGTTGGTCACGTCGTTGCTCGCCGTGGGCAAGGCAAGAGAGGGTAAAAACGTCGCGATTTTGGACGCGGATATCACCGGACCGTCTATTCCGCGCGCCTTTGGAATCAGAGGTACGGTTGAGGGCGACGCAAACGGAATTTATCCTCGTCAAAGCAATATGGGCATCAAAATCGTCTCGTCAAACTTGCTCCTGGACGACGAAACAGACCCCGTGATTTGGCGCGGTCCAGTCATCGCGGGTATGGTCAAGCAGTTTTGGACGGACGTCATATGGGACGACGTGGATTTTATGTTTGTGGATATGCCTCCGGGAACGGGCGACGTGCCGCTTACAGTCTTTCAATCAATCAAACTTGACGGCATAATCATCGTCACCTCGCCGCAAGACCTCGTGTCTATGATAGTGGAAAAAGCCGTGAAAATGGCAAATAAAATGAATGTCCGCATTTACGGCGTGGTGGAAAATATGAGCTACGTCGTGTGCCCCGATTGTGGCAAACGTATCGAGATTTTCGGCTCGGGCAAGGTGGATAAAGTCGCAAAAGATTTCAACCTCAAAGTGCTCGGCAAGTTGCCTATGGACCAAAACGTTGCGTTTGCGGTGGACAACGGCGACGTGGAAATTTTGAATACCGACGCACTTAAAACCGCTTTGGACGAGATTGAAAAATAAAATATAACCAAAATAAAAAACGATAACCTCAATCAAAACCAAAAACACAAGCGACAAAAACCAACAATATAAATCAACATAAAACCAAAAACATAAACCGACATAAGACTATGACAAGACGTGAATTGGCAGAACAAAACTTCATCAACGGATATAGTTGCGCACAAGCGGTGGTCAAGGCGTTTGCCGACGTCACGGGGTTTGACGGCGAACAGGCAATGCGACTTTGCTCGTCGTTCGGCGGCGGTATGGGAAGGCTCAGAGAAGTGTGCGGAGCGGTGAGCGGTATGTTCATCGTCGAGGGACTTTTGGAGGGGTATTTCGACCCGACCGCAGAGAACGCTCAAATGCAAAAAGCAGAACACTATAGGCGCATTCAAGAGTTGGCAAGACGTTTCAAAGAGCGCAACTCATCCATAGTGTGCCGTGAGATTCTGGGCACGAGAGCGACCACGAATCCCACGCCCGACGAGCGTACGCCCGAGTACTATAAGACGAGGCCGTGCGCAAGAATGTGCGGTGACGCGGCGGAGATTTTGGAAGAGTTTTTGAAAGAGAGAAACGTGATTGAATGACGAAAACGGCACTTTAACGTGAAAAAAACACGAATAAAGTGCCGTATTTTGAGTATATAATAAACAATAATTAACCATATTCCCATAAACGGAATCTGCTTTGAAAACGGATGACGGTTTGCGGGGAAACGAGTGTGAATAAGTCGGCGAAGGAGTGTTTTTGCAACACGACTTTTGGGGATTGGAAACTGCCGTGGCGGGACTTGCGTTTGCCAAAAATGCAAACGAAAAGCGACTGAACGGGGAAGAAAATGCGTATGAGTTTTTATGACTTGGTGTATGAACAAGTGAAGAAAATCCCGAGCGGGAAGGTGGCGACGTACGGGCAGATTGCGTGTCTTTGCGGCTCGCCGAGGGCATCGAGGGCGGTTGGATATGCGCTGCATTTCAATCCGGACCCCGAGCATATCCCGTGTTTCAGAGTGGTCAATCGCTTTGGAAAATGCGCGCCGTCATTCGCTTTCGGAGGGGCGCAAGTTCAGGCGAATTTGCTGCGTCAAGACGGCGTGGAAGTGGACGAGGAAGGCTGCGTGGATTTGAAAAAATTTCAGTGGCGCGGTTGATTTTTTTGCTGTTTTTTGTCGGAATTGTCGGCGATGTGACGGTTGAACATGCGAAAAAATTACCCGAATTCATGTCAAAAATCAACTTTTTATATCAAAAATCCCACATCAAAAAGTGCGAAAAACACGCAAAAAACCGCAAAAAACACGCAAAAAATTTGCGACGTGTTTTTTGAAAGATTGTCGTCAAGACGGAGTTTAATTTTCGTCGTTTTTTTACAATTCGATTTTTGTAACTCTGCGTTTTTGCGACGTTGGATTCGGCGGTCGGTTGGTTTGTGGGGTTGGCGGTCGATTTGTTGTTGGGCTTTGTGATCGGTTGGTTTGTAGGTCCGGCGGTCTGGTGGTCGGTAAGTTCGACGGTTGATTTGTCGGTGGGCTTTGCGGTTGGTTGGTTTGTGGATTCGACAGTCGGTTGGTTTGTTTCGGCGGATGAGTGTTTTTCGGTTGGCGGTTCGGTGCGGGGTTGTCGATAATAGGGTGTTGTAAGGTCGTATTTTTTGCGGCGCTCGTTGTGGATATAAAGAATCGCGCCTATCACTGCAACGATACACTCGGAAACGGGATAGGCACACCATACGCCAATCATGCCGAACAGGTGCGACAAGAGAAACGCAATCGGAATCAAAACGAAAAATCCGCGCGAGAGGGATATGATTTGCGCGTAAAGCGGTTTTTCGGTTGAGATAAAATAGGTTGCAAGCACGATGTTGAAACCTATGAACGAACATGCGATGAAATAAAGTTTCAAACCTACTTCGGCAAGGGATTGCAAGGTTTGGTTTTGCTCGCTGTTGAAGATTTTTGTCAAACCCGACGCTCCGAAAAAAATCGTGGCGTAAATGGCAACCGACAATACGAGCATGCTCACGAGGCTGTATTTGAGAACGGTTTTTACATTTTGCACATTCTGCGCGCCGTGATTCGTGCTCATGACGGGTTGCGCACCCTGTGATAAACCCGTGTACATCGCTATGACGACGAGGGATATGACGGATATAACGCCGAAAGCGGCGACGCCGACGTTGCCGGTTGTGCGCAAGATGATAAAATTGAACAGAAACATGACGACGCCCGACGTGGCTTCGGTGAGGAAGGGCGAAAATCCGCTTGACAAAATCTCGCGGTGGTATTTTGCGCTCGGCTTCGACTTTGAAAAATGAAAACGGTTTTTCCGCATGATGAGATAAGGGGATATGACGCATATGCTTATAACCGGGGCTAATCCCGTTGCGAGAATCGCGCCGAATATGCCCATGTCGAGCGGAAAAATGAAGATGTAGTCAAGCAACACGTTGGATAAACTGCCCGTTATCATTGCCGCCATGGATAGCGACGGCTTGCCGTCGTTGCGCACGAAACACTGCAACAGGTTGTTGAGCAAAAACGCCGGCGCAAACAAAAGCATGACTTGCGCGTAAGTTTTGGTCATCGCAAACGTTGTGTCGTCCGCGCCTAAAAATCTGACTATCTGTCCCGACAAAAACGCGCCCGCCAAAACGAATACGACGGCAAAACATGCGGCGATGTAAAGCGCGTTCGTGAAAATGCGGTTGGCAACGTCGTTTTGTTCGCGACTGCGATATATGGAATATTTCGTGCCTCCGCCCATGCCTATCATGAGTCCTACGCCGTTGATGATGCAGAATATCGGGAAGGCGAGATTGAGCGCGGTCAGTCCGTTTGCGCCCAATTTGGCGGATACGAAAAACGTGTCTGCGAGAGTGTAGCAGGACAGGGCGATTTGCCCCAGAACGCTGAGGGACACGTATTTTGCAAAATCTTTGAAAACGGATTGGTTTTTCATGGGGGTACCTCCTTTTTCGAGATAAATAAAACGCGCCCGTACACAAGTAGCCTTTGTGTACGGGCGCGTTTCAAACCGTTTGAATCATAATAGCATATTGCGTGAAAATGTCAACGATAAGTTTCGTTTTTGCTCGAAAATTCGACAAAATCCGACGTTTCGGGGGCATTTAAACCGACTGCCGTAAAGCGCGACGTGCGCAGTGTGTTGTCTGTCCTAATTTTGCACGCGGCAAGAATTTTGCTTTGTCTTGTCGGATTGTCTATACCGGCGAGATTCGTGCTTGTCGATTGTTTCGACATGACTTTTCGGTTTGCCGATACGGACGCTTTGCTGTTTAAACGAATTGTCCGTGCGGGGGTGATGCGGGCGTTCGTTTAGTTGACTAAATTTTCCATATAGGCGAGGTAGGATTCCGCTTTCTTCGTGGCGGCGTCGTTTGTCGCGGCACTCGTTGCGACGTAAAATTTGAGTTTGGGCTCGGTGCCGCTCGGGCGCACGCAAATCCAATCGCCGTTTTCAAGATGAAGTTTGAACGCGTTGGTTTCGGGAAGGTCTATTTTTTCGACTTTGCCGTCCGAATAGGTTTTCTCGCCCGTGACGAAGTCGCTTTGAGCAAGCACTTTCGAGTCCGCAACTTCACAGAAGGAAGTCGAGCGAATTTGCGTCATTATGTCCGCCATTTTCTGCATGCCGTCCAAACCGCCGAACGTGATTGAACGAGCCTTTTCAACATAATAACCGAATTGTTTGTAGATGTCTTCAAGCACATCGTAAATGCGCTTGCCGATTGAATCGAAATAGCATATCATCTCGGCAAACATCATGCTTGCAACGACTGCGTCCTTGTCGCGCGCATGCGTGCCTACGAGCGAGCCGTAACTCTCTTCAAAACCGAAAAGATATGTATATTCGCCGCTTTGCTCCCACTCCTTGATTTTCTCGCCGATGAATTTGAAACCCGTGAGCACGTCGAACGTCGTCACGCCGTAACTCGTTGCGAGCGCGCGTGCAAGTTCGGTCGTGACTATGGTTTTGACGAGAGCGCCGTTTTTTGGCATAGTGCCCGTTTCTTTTTTGCGAAGGAAGATGTAGTTTGCAAGAAGTACGCCTATCTGATTGCCGTTGAGAAGGATGAATTTGCCCTCGCCGTTGCGAATCGCAATGCCCATTCTGTCTGCGTCGGGGTCGGTGCCGATGACGACGTCGCTGCCGATTTCGTCGGCAAGTCGAACGCCGAGTCGCAACGTGTCCGCCTCTTCGGGATTGGGAACGCGAACGGTGGAAAACTCCGCGTCCGGCCACGCCTGCTCCTTGACGACGTTGACGGTGATGCCCATCCTCGAAAGAATCTTGGTGACGGGAACATAGCCGCTGCCGTGAATGGGGGTGTAGACGATTTTGACGTTTTTGCCGAACTTGTCAACCGCTTCGGGCGAGAGAGAAAGTTTGCTTATGGTGTCGTAATACGCGCCGTCGACGCTTGCGCCGATAATCGTTATATACGGATGAACTTTCACGTTGTCAAGCCCTTTGACGTTGTCGGCGGTGAGGTTGACGTTAACCTCTTTTATGCCGAAATAAGGGGTTTTGTCGATGTATTCGACAACTTTATCCGTCGATTCGGGCGACATCTGCGCGCCGTCCTCGCCGTACACCTTGTAGCCGTTGTAGATTTTGGGATTGTGAGAGGCGGTAATCATAACGCCTGCTGTCGCGCCGAGATGCCTGATTGCAAAAGAGCACATGGGGACGGGATGCACCGAGTCGAAAAGATAGGCGTTCACGCCGTTGTGCGCAAGCACCTTTGCAACCTTGATTGCAAATTCGCTTGAAAATCGGCGAGTGTCGTAAGATATGACGACGCCTCTTTGCATCGCCTCTTTGCCGAGCGTTTTTATGTAGCGCGCAAGACCTTGCGTTGCGCGTTTGACGGTGAATACGTTCATCCTGTTCGTGCCTAAATCAAGCACTCCGCGCATGCCTGCCGTGCCGAATTGCAACGGGCAATAAAACATTTCCTTTATTTCATCCTCGCCGAGCGACGTAAGGCGAGCCTTTTCTTCCTTGGTGAGTTCATCGCTTTGAAGCCATTGGGCATAGTTCTTTTTGTAATCCATAAATCTCACTCCTGTTTTGATATTTGAATTATACCGCTTTTACGGGGTGTCTGTCAATGCCGATGTTTTCGCGCCGCGCAAAATTATGCGCTTTTGGGGCGCGTAAGCGTCGCTGCGGATGAGGACGGATTTTTGAAGTTTGCCGTTTTGATAATAGTCGAGATAGCCTTGCGATTTCAAGCCCTCTTTGCCGTAAACGTCCACGATTTCCTTGCCTTGCTCGAGCGTGGCGTCGTCGCGATATTCAATCTCGAATGGGATTGAACATACGGTCATCGAGCGGCGTTTTATTTCGGTTTTGTCGACGCCGTATATCTCCGCTTTGAGATATTTGCCGTTTGCGCTCATGTGTAGGGTGATTGGCGAGGACAGCGTGTTGACGAAACGTAGGTCGCTCGCGCTCGATACCATTGCGTCAAAGGACGGCGCAACGTAACTCACCGCAAGAGAGTGCGCCCTCACGCACGTTATCGCAAGGTCGGCAAGAAGGGCGCAGTTGTATAGGGTGCTCGACACCTGACATACGCCTCCGCCTATCCCCTCGACAAAATCGCCGTCCTTGATGACGTATGCCGTTTTGAAACCGTTTTCCGCCGTGCGCCTGCCTACAAGGTCGTTGAAAGAAAACTCCTCCTCGGGATAAAGCACCGCTCCGTCTATCTTGCGCGCGGCAAGGGCTACGTTGTCCTTGCGATTTTGCGAACTGTCGCCGTAATAAGTGGAAAATTGCGCTATGAGACGGGGCGTGTCGCTTTTTTTGTCAACCGCAAAAACTTTTTGAGGCATAATCGTCCCTCCGTATAAAATTATCGCCAGCGCAAAAAACAGCGCGACGTAAGGCGCAACGCCTCTTTTGATGTCGTCTTTCATGCTCATAGTATGCGCATAGAGGACAAAATGAATCAAAATGCGTTTTAAGAAAAATATATTTGAGAAAATCGGCGAACTTGAGGCAAAGTCGTGCTACAATTGCACTCATGACGTGCCACGCTTCAAAAAAGGGTATACTGAAATATTTGACTTCGCCGTTCGACGTCGAGGTGTTTTCCTCTCTCGCGTCGTCGAATCTGAGCGCAAAAGAGGAAGTCAAGCGTTCGCAAAAATCGAATTTCGTCGTTGTGGCAAGAGAGCAAACAGGGGGAAGAGGTAGGTTCGGGCGTAAGTTTTTCTCGCCAAAAGATTGCGGGGCATATTTCAGCGCGGTGATAACGCCAAGCGCCGAGCAACTCGAATTCGTGACTCCGCTTTGCGCCGTCGCAACGGCGTGCGCCATACGCGAAGTCTGCAAAAAAAACGCGCTCGTAAAGTGGGTGAACGATATATACGTCGACGGCAAAAAGTGCGTCGGCATACTCTGCGAGGCGGTTGCAAGTCAAAATTCGACGAATATCGACAGAGTCGTAATGGGAATCGGAATCAACCTCTTTGAACCGAAAGATAAATTCGACGACGAAATCAAGGATATAGTCGGCGTCGTTGGCGAGGGCGTGGACGACGTTTGCAATAAAATAATCGCAAAAACTCTCGACAATATTTGGATGTCGCTTGAAAATTTCGATGTAAAGCAAATCGCGGCGGAATATAAAAACCTGTCAATGCTTGTAGGCAAAACCGTGCGCGTTTGCAAGGTCGCGCAAGAGGATAAAATCGCAAAAGTCGTCGATATTGACGAAAAATGCAGGCTCGTCGTTGAGTATGACGACGGCAGAGAGGAAAATCTGGACGGCGGCGAGGTGCGCGTAAAATGGTAAAATCTCAAAATCCCGTAAAATCAAACAAGAAAAACGCAACGAGAACGCTGCGCCTCGTGCGGATTGCAATCTTCGTCGCGCTCATAATCGTGGGGGCGTTCGTCAAATTTCCTATCGGCATAGTGCCGGTGTCGATGCAGTTTGCGTTTTGTATGTTTGCATCCCTCATGCTCGGCGGTCTGGACTCATTCGTTTGCGTTGCGATTTATGTCGTTATGGGGCTCGTCGGCATCCCCGTGTTTTCGGCAGGCGGCGGTTTTGCGTACGTCTTGCAACCCACTTTCGGATATATCCTCGGATTTTTGATTGCCGCTCCCGTCGGCGGATTCGTGGCAAGAGGATTGAAAAACGACGCACGCCCGAGCGTTTTAAGATTGCTCCTCGGCGCGTTCTGCTCCCTCGCAATCGTCTATACCGTCGGCGTGTTCTATATGTACCTTATGCTCAATTTTTACGTCGGGACGACTATGTCTATGTCAAAAGCGTGGATGGCGGGCTGCGCCGTGTTTTTGCCTACCGATTGCAGTTGGTGCGTCGTCGGCGCGCTCGTGACGTACGCCGTCGTCAAAAGATACCCCGCGCTCGCATCGCAAAAAACTTTGCAATCACAACCGTACGTGCGCGAAATCGATTGGAATGAGAGTTTTTGACGGTTTTGAGTGTTTTGCGTTTTGCGTATTGTATTCGTAATTTCTATGTGTTAAAATAAGTTTATATCAATACGTACGGGAGTAAATTATGCAAAACGAAATCACAAAACCTACCGACCTTTTGAATCAAGACGGCAATATCGCCCAACCCGGCTTTGCCAAAAAGATGCTCTATAACTATAACCGCGAGAATATAACCGCAAAAAAATCTCGCCTCAAAGAGTGGGATTATTACTATATCTCAAATAAAGAGTTTGCGCTCTGCCTCACCATAAGCGATATGGGGTTCGTCGGCGCGCTTAGCCTCACCGTGATGGACTTCGTCACGCCCGCACAATTCACAAACTCCGCAATCTGCCTCTTCCCTATGGGCAAGTTCAATATGCCGCGTACGAGCGAAAAGGGCGATTGCTCCTTCAAAATCGGCAAGGTCGAAATGAAGTTTGAAAACGACGGTCAAATGCGCCGCCTCACAGGCGTGTACCCGAACGCCGATAAGTTCGGCACGGATGTCAAGTGGGATATCGTCATATCCGACGTCCCCGAAGAAAGCATGGTCATCGCAACGCCGTTCAATAAGAAAGGTCACTTCTATTTCAACCAAAAAATCAACTGTATGAGAGCGCAGGGAAGTTTCTTCCTCGGCGATAAAGAGTGTAAGTTTGACGGCAGCGACAGCCTCGCAACTCTCGACTGGGGGCGCGGAGTCTGGACATACGACAACACTTGGTATTGGGGGAGTTTGCAAACTCGCCTCAAAGACGGCTCGACGTTCGGCTGGAATATCGGCTACGGATTCGGCGATACATCCGCCGCAAGCGAGGATATGCTTTTCTATAACGGCAAGGCGCATAAAATCGGCCGCACCGAGTTTGTTATCCCCGGCGATAAAGAGGGCGAACCGCGCTATATGGAGGACTGGAAATTCGTCTCCGACGACGGCCGCCTCGATTGCACTTTCCATCCACTCATCGACCGTTTCGAACCATTCGACCTCAAAGTCATGTGCATGATTCCTCATCAGGTCTTCGGCTATATCTCCGGCAAGTGCATCCTCGACGACGGCACCGTCATCGAGCTCGAGAATGAGTTGGGATTTGCCGAAAAAGTTCACAACAAGTGGTAAAACGTTGTCGTTGCTCGTGTCACGTCTGCAATGGGCAGAGTATGTTTATAAGTAGTCAACGAATGAGTGAGGATTTCAAATTGTCCGCTTGCGAGGTGGGCGCATATAACGAAAGAATTTAAGAATATAACTGCCGAGAGGCAATCGTGGTGGAATGTATGAATTACAACGGAGAAGGGGTGCATGCGCTGGTGTGCGCCGTGGAGGATTTGTCGAACTCCAACCTCATTTTTGTGGACAGAAAACTTAAAC
>CAVABL010000001.1:1234-4851 GCA_963586735.1 Firmicutes bacterium TM09-10 | reverse complement strand
CTACGACGTCGAAAAACGTAAGGCATGCGCGAAACTCGGCGACAGCGACGTTTTCAGACTTCCGAAAAATCCCAAAACGCTCGTGGCGTTGGTGTCGAATATGCTCGTGGAATTCGATGCGGACGGCATGGATATTGTGGGGTTTTCCGCAAAGTATTTCCCCGAAGAAACAAAGCAGGCAAGTTTCGAGCAGTTTTGCGCAAGAGTGGTCGAACCGTTCAAACTTGCAATCGTGTCCCTCGTGGTCGACGGCATAGAGGAAGAGCCGCAACAGGTTGAACGTACGGTGGAATTTGCATCGAGCGGATTGCATCAACAAACGGAATATCTCATTGTTGCAATGTATAACGCCTTGCAGGAAGCGGATCTCGATCAGGCGGAAAGAGCGGATTTAATGATTATGCTCGAAGGCTTTGCCGCCGCGCTCGATACGAGAGATTCACTGATGATAAAGGCAGTGTGGATAGGCTTGAAGAAAGCTCTCGTCGCAAAAAAACTGTGCCCGAAAGAAGTTGAAAAAACAAGCGAGGCATTGAGATTGTATCTTGTGACAAAATAAGAGTGTAATGGTGAAAAATAGGGGTTTATCTTTCGGGAATGGAAGATAAACCCCGTTTTTTGTGTTTGAACGTGTTGTCGTTTCGCTTACGAACGGGCAGAGCGCATGTGTGAGCGGACAACGAACGAGCGAGCATGTCGGACTGTCCGCCTGTGAAAATTTTCTATTTCGAGATAAGAGTTATGAAGGCGGTGACGGAGTCGGCGCTCATGCCGCCGTCAAGGAGGTATTGTTTTGCCGCGGAGACGTGGTCGGCGGTTTTGATGGTGGCAAGGTCGGACGTGCCGTGCAGACATTCCATGAACGAATCGAAATAGAGTGCGACGACGGCGTCGTATTTTTGCGGGGTGCTTTCCTTTGAGATTTTGTAATAGTTTTGATAGGTCGTCATGTAATCGTCGCGCATTTCGTCGTAACTCGCTCCGGCAAGCGCTTCTATGAGCGCGCATACGAACCCGGTGCGGTCCTTGCCTTCCATGCAGTGAACATAATATTTTGCGTTGTCCTCATCTTTCGCGAGCATAAACTCGAAACCCTTGACGACGCTTTCCTTGTAGGCTTGCGTGGTGTAACCTGAACCCATGGACAACAAAATCATTTTGTCGCTTTCATAGACGGATTTGGTGTAATTGCTGTTGAAGTCCTCATCGGCAAGATAGGATTGCATGTCCGTTTCCGAATCCGCAAGGTCAATTATGCAAGTGACGGCGTTGCTTTTGAGAAGATTGTCCGTGTAGGGCGCGCGGTTTCGGCTGTTGTCAACGGGGCTTGCGCCTCTGAAAATGAAATTCTCTTTCAGATTGCCGCCGCAAAGCGCTCTGAAATTTGAAAACTCCTCGTCGGACGAATAATTGTCGCGGGAGAGAGAATAACTCTGCCCGAGCGCCTCTTGCGTGGCACTGTATTTTTTTGCCGCGTTCAATTTTATGCTCACCGTGCATCCGTCGCTAAGGGCGGCGGAACTCCATATGCCGACGTTGTTGAGGGTGATAAGGACGTTTGTGTTCGATGGGTAGGCAACGATGACGGGCGCGCCGTTTTTGACGTAATAGCCGTTGAAGTAGGGCACGTCCTCGAGCGTGTAACCGTTGCTGAACGTGATGTCGCAACTGTCGCCGAGCGTAAAACCGAGCGCGTTGAAATCATCAATCGATATGTCTACGACGGCGGCGTGAAATTTTGCGTCTTCGCGTACGGAAACGTTCGAGAGAGTGGGAACGGTGCTTTCGTTTTGCTTGTCACATGCGCAAAACAGGCACAAAGTTGCAAAAATAATCGCCAAAAACACGCACAATACGGCATTTTTTTGAAGTTTCGGTGAGGTTTTCATTCGACTTTCCTCCGATTGCTTTTTTCTTATTATAACCTAAATCCGTTTGCAATCAATATTTTTTAAGGGAAAACGGCTACGGAATCGTTATATTTGCGGATTTTATGGACTTAATTTGCAAAATGCGTTAAAATTTGACTATGCAAATCAACGTGTCAAACATCTCTGTGGAATACGACGGAACGCCCGTGCTGTTGCAGGCGGATTTCGTCATCCACGAAAAAGAGAAAATCGCGCTCGTCGGACGAAACGGATGCGGAAAAACTACGCTTTTGAAGGTGCTTGCGGGCGAGGTCGAATTTCAGAAAGGCGAGGACGACGCTCCCTTTGGAATTTTCACGAGCGGCAATCCCGTCGTGGGATTTTTGAAACAGACGAGCAACGATGATAAGTCCAAAACTATGTTCGACGAGATTATGGACGCGTACGCCGATTTGCTCAACGTCGAAAAGGATATGGAATCCGCTCTCGAGGAATTGCAACGCGACTCGAGCGAGCAAAACGTCAAAAGATACTCGCGCCTGTGTGAAAAATTCGAACGCGAGGGCGGATATACGTATAAAAAAGAGTACCTCACGGCAGTGAAAAAGTTTGGGTTTTCAAACGACGATATGCAAAAACCGCTGTGCGAATTCTCGGGCGGTCAACGTACGAAAATCGCGCTCATAAAACTTCTGCTGTCAAAACCCGACGTGTTGCTTCTGGACGAGCCGACAAACCACCTCGACCTCGACGCTATCGAATGGCTCGAAAACTATCTGTGCGCATATAAAAAATCTTGCGTCGTCGTGTCGCACGACCGCATGTTCCTCGATAAAATCGTCAACGTCGTGTGTGAAATCGAATACGGCGAAACGAAGAGATATAGCGGCAATTATACCTCGTTTGTGGCGCAAAAACAACAAGCGTACGACAAGGCTCTCAAGGACTCGATTATGCGGAAAAAAGAAATCGACAGGCTCACCGCGCTTGTCGAAAGATTCCGCTATAAAGCAAATAAAGCCGCTATGGCGCAGGC
The DNA here is from genome assembly GCA_963586735.1 of Firmicutes bacterium TM09-10. Lineage (GTDB taxonomy): Bacteria > Bacillota > Clostridia > Christensenellales > CAG-917 > CAG-475. Next base: position 1,944 of record CAVABL010000001.1, on the reverse strand, counting down.
AAAACTCAAACAAATCGAGCGCATAGGGCAGGTCGGCACGCCGATGAATTTTGATGTCGCTACATTTCACGCAAACTTCCAACCCGAACGCGAAACGGTGGAAAAAGCCGTCGTGCTCGATAAACTCGTCTTTGGCTACGACAGACCGCTCGGAGAGGTGAATACCGTTGTCAAAAAAGGGGAAAAAGTCGGAATAATCGGTCAAAACGGCTGCGGAAAATCTACGCTCGTGAAAACGATCGTGCACGCGATAAAACCGCTCGGCGGCAACGCGTCGTTCGGACTTCACGCACAGGTCGGGTATTTCGATCAGACGTCTACGCAAAGTTTTTCGACGCTCACCGTGCTCGAAGACTTCCAAAACGAATTTCCTATGCTGTCCAATACCGAGGCAAGAAGCGCGCTCGGCGCGTTTATGCTGTCGGGCGACGATGTGTTCAAGCGCATTTGCGACTTGTCGGGCGGAGAAAAAGTGCGACTCGCGCTTTGCAAAATTTTGAGAAAAAAACCGAATATCCTAATCCTTGACGAACCTACAAATCATATGGATATAATCGGCAAGGAAACGCTTGAAAGGCTGCTTTCAAACTATACGGGGACGGTGTTGACAGTGTCGCACGACAGATATTTTGTCAACAGAGTCTGCTCGAGACTAATCGTGTTCGAGGGCGGAAAGATTGAGTTGTTTGAGGGGAAATATGCAGAGTTCG
>CAVABL010000001.1:0-1134 GCA_963586735.1 Firmicutes bacterium TM09-10 | reverse complement strand
GAAAACGAGGATGACGATTTCGCGCAATCGGCAAAGCAAAAAAAGAAAGAGAAACCCGTATCGCAAAGCAAAGAGGCGGCAAGAAGAGCGCATAGAATAAGCTTTTTGGAAGAGAAAATGGGCGTGCTGAACGAGCAGATTGCAACCCTTCAAAACACTATGCATAACGATGAAACGGTTTTTTCCGATTATACGAAAATTGCCGAGATAGAGGCGCAAATTGCGGCGCTTCAAACGAAACTCGCACCGCTCGAAGAAGAGTGGCTTGCACTTGCGGAAGACGAAGAATAAGACGAAAAAGCAAGTTTATCGTGCGAAAACGGTGTGCTTAACATGCGATTTGAGTAAGTGGGGCGTGAGATAACTTGAAATGGAATTTTCCCTTTCCTCACGGGGCAAGTAGGCAACGAATGAGTGGCTACGACTTTTGCTTGGTTTAGAGAAGGGAAAATCGGGCAATAATCGGGGAATGAAGAAGGCGATTTTTGAAAAAGATATCCTGAAACAAATCGAAAGCGTTGCAAAGAACGACTGCGGAATTCATCCGCTTGCGCCATTTGTGGCAAATATGTTTGACTGCCTGGTCGAGAGGGACGGGCGCGATGTGGTGATTGTGTGTTTCGGCACAAACGCTATATCGGGCGACGCTCTCGGGCCGTTGGTTGGCACGCTCCTCACAACGAAATACTGCGTGTCGGCATTTGTGTACGGCACGGACGAGGCACAAATCACAGGTAAAAATATGAAAGAGTGGATTGCGTTTGTCAAAACCGTTCACGAGGGCGCGCTGTTCGTCGCGGTGGACGCGTCGCTCGGTCAAAAAGATAAGGTGGGGCAAATCGTTTTGCGTGACGACGGCGTGTGTCCGTCGGGTGTTACGGGCAAGTCCGAGCGTTTCGGTGACGTGGGAATTTTGGGAATAGTGGCGCAAAAAAGCGGTGATCCGCTCATGCAATTGATGACGGTTTCGCCACTGTGCGTCGAGAAAATGGCCGACGAGATTGCAAGACTGTTGAAGGATTGCATGCGAAGCGTGAGTTGAGATTGCGCTGTTTGCGCAATCAATGATATCGCCTGCGGCGATGAAATCCTCGCGAGGCTCGGATGATATCGTTGCAGGGCACGATGAAATCC